>CAURTM010000086.1:0-5188 GCA_963527735.1 uncultured Streptococcus sp. | reverse complement strand
CGCTTTCATTTTATTTTTGCAAATTTTTTCCTCATCTTACAAGGGAAAATGTTTTCACATCCTCAGCACCCGCTTCTTCCAGCAGTCTCTTCACACGATTTATAGTTGTTCCAGTAGTATAAATATCATCTATAAGTAGGATTTTTTTAGGAATAGTGACTCCACTTTTAATAAAGAAAGGAAATTCTGTCTCCAAACGCTCTGAGCGACTTTTAGAAGAACTAGCTCGCTCTTCTCTCTTTTCTAATAAATCCAGATACGCAAAGCCTGCTGCATCAACTAAACCTTCAACCTGATTAAATCCTCTATCAGCATATCTATCAGGACTTAGGGGAATTACAACAAATTGATACTCTTTGTACTTTTTTAACTCCTCACTTAAAACTGAAGCAAAAACTTTTCTTAAAAGGAAGTCTCCATCAAACTTATACCGACTGAAAAAATCCTTCATAGCTTGATTGTAAGTAAAAATCGCTCTATGACTGACCTCAACTTCTTCTTTACACCAAAATTGACAATCTTGACACTTTGTTGACAGCCCTGTTTTCATACAGTTTGGACAGTATTCTTCTCCAATGCTCTCAAAAGTAGAATCACAATCTAAACAAAGACAGGAGTCATCATTCTTCAGAATTAAGAGACTACTGAAAGTTAAAACAGCCTTCATAGTCTGCCCACATAACAAACACTTCATAGACCCGCCTCCTTATTCATCTGTTGAATTTCCTTAATTGCCTTTTTGATTGAAGCATTTAACCCGTCATGGAAGAAAAGCAAATCTCCTGTCGGTCTGTCCATACTCCGACCGACACGTCCTCCAATCTGTATTAAACTAGACTTGGTAAACAGACGATGATTGGCCTCTACTACGAAAACATCTACACAAGGGAAGGTAACTCCACGCTCCAATATTGTCGTACTGATAAGTATTGTCAGTTCTCCATCTCGAAAAGCTTGTACCTGCTCTAATCGATTCTCTGTTACAGAAGATACAAAGCCAATTTTCTCATTTGAAAATTGCTCCTGTAAGATTTCTTTTAACTGCTCCCCTTTCTTAATTTCTGAAGCAAAAATGAGTAACGGATAAGCTGTCTTTCTCTGCTTCTTAATATAAGATTTTAATTTTGGTGACAACCGATTTTTCTCTAAACAGTGATTAAAATCCGATAACCAGACAGGCTTTGGAATAATCAACGGATTTCCATGAAACCGTCTAGGCAAGCTCAATCGTTTTAATTCTCCGATGCGAACCTTCCTATCTAACTCATCGGTAGAAGTTGCTGTTAAAAAGATTCTCAAGCCATTCTTCTTTACACTATTCTTGACAGCATGGTAAAGCGTGGGATTGTCAACATAAGGAAAGGCATCTACTTCATCCACTATCAGCAAATCAAAAGCTTGATAAAACTTCAATAACTGATGGGTCGTCGCAACAACTAGTGGTGTTCGAAAATACGGCTCTGATTCTCCATGTAGTAAAGATATCTCGCAAGCAAAATCATTTTGCAGGCGCTTGTACAGCTCCAAACAAACATCTATGCGAGGACTAGCCAAGCATACTGCACCACCCGCATTGATCACTTTAGCTACTACTTGATAAATCATTTCTGTCTTTCCAGCTCCTGTTACAGCGTGAACCAAGGTTGGCTCTTGCTTGTCTACTGCTTGAATCAGTCCCTCTGACACCTTCTCTTGAAAAGGAGTTAATTGACCACGCCATTTAAGAACATCTTGCTTCGGAAAATCCTCCTGTGGGAAATAGTATAAAGATTGATCACTCCTAACTCGCTTCATCAGTAAACACTCCCTACAATAGTAAGCACCGATGGGCAAATACCATTCATCTAAAATAGCACTATCACAACGTTGACAGAAAAGTTTCCCCTTCTCCTTTCTCATTGCTGGAAGTTTCTCCGCCAACTGACGTTCCTCTTCTGTTAATTCATTCTCCGTAAACAAACGACCGAGATAATTTGGATTTACTTTCATACTTCTTTATTCGTAAAAACCTAGCGCTTTAGATGATTTTTTAGTACAATTAAATCATGGAATTTAGAACAATTAAAGAGGACGGACAAGTCCAAGAAGAAATCAAAAAATCCCGCTTTATCTGTCATGCCAAGCGTGTTTATAGCGAAGAAGAGGCTCGTGACTTCATTACCACCATCAAAAAAGAACACTACAAAGCGACGCATAACTGCTCTGCATTTATTATTGGAGAACGTAGTGAAATCAAACGTACAAGTGATGATGGTGAGCCTAGTGGTACTGCTGGCGTTCCCATGCTAGGGGTACTAGAAAATCACAACCTCACCAATGTCTGTGTGGTCGTGACACGCTACTTTGGTGGCATTAAACTAGGCGCTGGAGGACTGATTCGTGCCTACGCCGGCAGTGTTGCCTTAGCTGTCAAAGAAATTGGCATCATTGAAATAAAGGAACAGGCTGGCATTGCTATTCAAATGTCTTACGCTCAGTATCAAGAGTACAGTAACTTCCTTAAAGAACATAATCTCATGGAGCTGGATACAAACTTTACAGATCAAGTCGATACGATGATTTATGTTGATAAAGAAGAAAAAGAAACTATTAAAGCTGCACTTGTAGAGTTTTTTAATGGAAAAGTCACTTTAACTGATCAAGGTTTACGAGAAGTTGAAGTTCCTGTAAACTTAGTGTAAACAAAGGAGAAAAATATGGCATTTGGTAAATTCATTCAAGGACTCGCTGGTAACTTTAGCGAGCAAAACAAAGAAACTCTTATCAAAGAATATGGACAATATCTACTAGAAAATGAAGAAATTCAAAGTGGATATAAACTGATTCGTGATTCAATTATATTTACAAATATCCGTATTATCTTTACAGATAAACAAGGCGCTACCGGTCGTAAGATATCTATTAAATCAATCTTTTTGATGAACATTGTTAACGTTGAAATGGAAACTGCTGGAGCAGGTATAGATGATAGTGAAATTACTATTACTTATTTAGAAAATGTCTTTCTAAAAGCGCATAATGAGCATTTTAGTTCTCATAAATTTGAATTTCCTAAGAAAACGGATATCGTTCCACTTTACATCTATTTATTAGAATTAGCCTATCACAATCGCTTAAAAATTAATGGCTTAGACCTGTGATATAAAAAAATCCTATCACTTCGATAGGATTTCTATATTTTACAAATGGTATAGATAGCGTTATACTAGAGATATCTTATACAAAGAGGTATTCATATGTCTATTTATAACAACATTACTGAACTAATCGGTCAAACTCCGATTGTTAAACTCAACAACATCGTACCAGATGGTGCTGCGGACGTCTATGTAAAACTTGAAGCATTTAATCCTGGTTCATCTGTAAAAGACCGTATTGCTCTTAGCATGATTGAAAAAGCTGAACAAGACGGTATTCTGAAACCTGGTTCTACTATTGTTGAAGCAACAAGTGGAAACACTGGTATTGGACTTTCATGGGTAGGTGCTGCTAAAGGGTATAAAGTTGTCATCGTTATGCCTGAAACTATGAGTGTAGAACGACGTAAAATTATCCAAGCTTATGGTGCTGAACTCGTCCTAACTCCTGGTAGCGAAGGAATGAAAGGTGCTATTGCTAAGGCTCAAGAAATCGCTGCTGAACGTGATGGTTTCCTTCCTCTTCAATTTGACAACCCAGCAAATCCAGAAGTACACGAAAGAACAACAGGAGCTGAAATACTAGCTGCTTTCGGTAAAGATGGACTAGATGCCTTTGTTGCTGGAGTGGGTACCGGTGGAACGATTTCTGGTGTTTCTCATGCACTCAAATCAGCAAATTCTAACATTCAAGTTTTTGCAGTAGAGGCAGACGAATCTGCTATTCTATCTGGTGAAAAACCTGGACCACACAAAATTCAAGGTATCTCAGCTGGATTTATTCCTGATACACTTGATACAAATGCCTATGATGGTATTGTTCGTGTAACATCAGACGATGCACTAGCACTCGGCCGTGAAATTGGTGGAAAAGAAGGATTCCTTGTAGGGATTTCTTCAGCTGCAGCTATCTACGGAGCCATCGAGATTGCCAAAAAATTAGGTTCAGGTAAAAAAGTTCTTGCTCTAGCACCAGATAACGGTGAACGTTATCTCTCTACAGCACTCTATGAATTTGAAGTTTAGTCTCCTAAATACAATTGGCCCTTATTATAGGGCTTTTTATTTTTACCTTGAAAATAGGAAGTTCTCCCTATAAGGATCGACTGCATAGAAAAAGGAAGCAAATTTACTTCCTTTCTATAATTAGTTATTCAAGGCTGCTGCCATTGTAGCTGCAACTTCAGCTTCGAAGTCGTTTGCAGCTTTCTCAATACCTTCACCAACTTCAAAGCGAGCGAACTCAACTACTGAAGCGTTAACTGATTCAAGGTATGCTTCAACTGTCTTGCTGTCATCCATGATGTAAACTTGTGCAAGAAGTGTGTAAGCTTGGTCAACTTTAGTGTTGTCAAGCATGAAGCGATCCATTTTACCTGGGATAATTTTGTCCCAGATTTTTTCTGGTTTGCCTTCTGCAGCCAACTCAGCTTTGATGTCAGCTTCAGCTTGAGCAATCACTTCATCAGTCAATTGAGATTTTGATCCATACTTCAAGTGTGGAAGAGCTGGTTTGTTAACCATTGCACGGCTTTCGTTATCTTGGTCGATAACGTGGTTCAATTGTGCCAACTCATCTTTAACGAATTGTTCATCCAATTCTTTGTAAGAAAGAACTGTTGGTTTCATCGCTGCGATGTGCATTGACAATTGTTTAGCAAGAGCTTCGTCTCCACCTTCAACAACTGAAATAACACCGATACGTCCACCGTTATGTTGGTAAGCTCCAAAGTGTTGTGCGTCTGTTTTTTCAATCAATGCAAAGCGACGGAATGAGATTTTTTCTCCGATAGTTGCTGTTGCAGATACGTATGCAGCTTCAAGAGTTTCACCTGAAGGCATTGTCAAAGCAAGAGCTTCTTCATTGTTAGCAGGTTTTCCTTCAGCAATAACTTTAGCTGTAGTATTTACCAATTCAACGAATTGAGCATTTTTCGCAACGAAGTCAGTTTCAGCGTTTACTTCAATAACTGCTGCAACATTACCGTTAACATAAACACCAGTCAAACCTTCTGCAGCAACACGGTCAGCTTTCTTAGCTGCCTTAGCCA
>CAURTM010000085.1:0-5219 GCA_963527735.1 uncultured Streptococcus sp. | reverse complement strand
AAGCTTGGTCAAAAAGTTCGATAACTTGGTCAGCTGATGTTGCTTGACGAAGTTTGTCAGCAAAACCGTCTTTCATCAAGTATTGAGACAATTCTGCCAATGCTACCAAATGGGTGTCATTGGCACCTTCTGGAGCTGCAATCATGAAGAAGAGGTCAGTTGCTTGCCCATCCAAGCTCTCGTAGTCAACACCCTTATTTGACTTAGCAAAGAGAACTGTCGCTTCTTTTACAGCGGCATTTTTGCTGTGAGGCATTGCGATACCGTCTCCTAAACCAGTAGAAGTCAAAGCTTCACGCGCCAAAATTCCTTCTTTAAATGTTTCAAAATCTGTTACATAACCGTGGTCTGTCAAACTTTTAATCATCTCGTCGATGACAGCTGTTTTTTCAGTTGCCTGCAAATCCAGCAACATGACATCTTTTCTCAATAGGTCTTGAATTTTCATCGTTTTTCTACCTCAACTTTTTCATATGTTTCTTTAATAAATTCCGCCGTTGCCAAGTCATCTGAGAATGTAGTTGCCGTTCCACAAGCCACTCCCCATTTGAAGGCTTCTACTGCGTCTTTTGATTTGACAAATTCACCTGTAAATCCAGCGACCATAGAATCACCAGCTCCAACTGAATTTTTGACTGTCCCTTTGATTGGTTTAGCAAAGTAAGCTCCCTCAGATGTGACAAGAAGGGCACCGTCCCCAGCCATGGAGATAATGACATTTTGAGCACCTTTAGCCAGTAACTCACGAGCGTATCTCTCAATTTCATCTAAACTTTCGAGTTTCACTCCAAAAATCGCTCCAAGTTCATGATTGTTTGGTTTGACCAAAAGTGGCTGATAGTCCAAACTATCAATCAAGGTCTGTCCTTCAAAGTCACAAACGACTTGCGCACCAGTCTTGCGTGTCAATGCAATCAAATCCTTGTAGATAACATTTCCTAGATTTTTAGTACTTGAACCCGCAAATACAACCGTGTCTTCTGCAGTCAAACTAGACAAAATAGCTTTCAATTCTTCTAACTGGGCTGGTTCGACATTTGGACCAGTCCCGTTGATTTCTGTCTCTTGGTCTGCTTTGATTTTAACATTGATACGAGTATCTTCTGCCACTTGGACAAAACGCGTCTCGATTTCTTCCTCTGCCAGAGTATCTGTGATGAATTTACCAGTAAAGCCTCCGATAAATCCAGTCGCTGTATTTGGAATACCCAAGCGTTTCAAGACACGACTGACATTAATTCCTTTCCCACCAGCAAACTTATCATCACTGTCCATACGATTGACACTACCGACTTGGACTTGGTCCAAACGCACGATATAGTCAATGGATGGATTGAGTGTGACTGTATAAATCATACTTCTATTACCTCCGTTTTCTCCTTAATAGCCTGCAAGAGCTCATGCCCTTGACTTGTGATAACAATAGCTCGTTTGAGTGGTGCTACCTTGGCAAAGCAAGTTTGTCCAATTTTAGACGAATCGACCAAGACATAAGTCTGTTTGGCATTCTCTAAAATAGCACGCTTAACAGCTCCCTCTTCCATATCAGGAGTCGTATAATAGCCATCGTCCACACCATTCATCCCGATAAAGGCACGGTCAAAGTGCAATTGGTTAATCTGGTTAAGAGCAACGCCCCCGATGCTAGCATCTGTCGCCATCTTGACACTTCCTCCAACCATGACAGTTGGAATCTGCTTTTCAACCAACTGAGCAGCATGGTGAATGGAGTTGGTCACGACTGTGACATTTTTATTAACCAATTCATGAATCAAAAAGGCTGTCGTTGTTCCAGCATCGATAAAGATGACATCTTGTTCCTTGATGAGAGAGGCTGCTTTCTGAGCCAACAACTTCTTCTCTTGAAGGTTTTTGACAGATTTTTCTTGAATGGTTTCTTCTTCCTGCAAGGAATGGGGCAATTCTGCTCCACCATGCACGCGACGAAGCTTGTTTTCCGCTTCCAATTCATCCAAGTCTCTTCGAACCGTTGATTCTGAGGTCTCTAGCAAACTAACTAATTTTTCTAGAGAAACTACATGATGTTGATTTAACTCCTCTAAAATCAGTTGCTTCCGCTCTGTTTTTAACACCGAATCACCTCCTGTTATCGTTTACACTATTCATTCTATCACACTTTCTTTCAAAGTCAAGCACTTTTTATCATTTTCTTTCAAATTCTATCATTTTTCTTATTTCCAGAATTTTTATTGCAAGATAAGTGGCTTTATGGTAGACTATTTGAGTAAGTATTGGAAGATTACTCAAGAGGCTTAAGAGGCCGTGTTGGAAACGCGGTAGGCGTGTAACAGCGTGCGTGGGTTCGAATCCCATGTCTTCCGTTGAGAATTACTAGAATCTGAGCAAAAACTCAATTTCAGTAAAAAATGAAATAAATCTTCCCACAAAAAAACGCATAGTATCAAGTTTTTTCAACACCTGATATTATGCGTTTTTTTGATTTTAAAGACTTTTTGCCAGCCTCGTTTTTTGCTATTTCGAAGTGATCTTTTTGACCAGTCCTATACATCATTTTTATACTCAACGAAAATCAAAGAGCAAAATAGGAAGCTAACTGCAGGTTGCTCAAAGTACAGCTTTGAGGTTGCAGATAAAACTGACGAAGTCAGCTCAAAACACAGTTTTGAGGTTGTGGATAGAACTGACGAAGTAAGTAACCATACCTACGGCAAGGTGAAACTGACGTGGTTTGAAGAGATTTTCAAAGAGTATTAAGGAGTATAGAATAGTATTTTAACTCCATCCTCTAAAGTGCTTTCAATAAAAGATACTTGAACACCATATTCAGCATATAAGCTGTATGCGCTAAGTCAAAACAATCATTCTTTTCTAATTTATCGTAAATAAATCTAAAATCACAGAATACTGTCAGATGACTTAAAAAATGATTCTTTGGAAAAAGCGAATCAAAACTTGATTTATCACTTTTTATTCCACTATCTTTTTGTCACACATATTTATAAAGTACTGGTGCAAGCGCACATCATCAGTCAATTCTGGATGAAAAGAAGTTACCAACATATTTTTTTCTTGGGCTGCAACGATTTGATTATCAACTGTTGCTAGAATTTCTACACCTTCTCCAACACTACTGATAATTGGACCACGGATAAAGGTCATTGGAATCTGACCGACTCCCTTACATTCTGCTTCCGTGTAGAAACTTCCTAATTGGCGCCCATAGGCATTGCGCTCGACCACCATATCCATAGTTCCTAGATGACTATCTTCATGAGAAGTAATTTCCTTAGCCAGCAAAATTAAACCCGCACAGGTCCCAAACACTGGTAAACCAGATAGAATGGCTTCTCGGATGGGAATCAGCATGTCCTGGTCACATAAGAGCTTGCCCATGGTTGTAGATTCTCCTCCAGGCAAAATCAAACCAGATAAATCACTCTGATGTTGCTGAAAATCATCTAGATTTCTGATTTCAACACTCTCGACACCTAATTGATCTAGCACTTTTGCATGTTCTGCAAAGGCACCTTGCAAGGCCAATATTCCGATTTTCATCTATTTTCCTCGCTCAGCCATGAGAATTTGGATTTCATTTTCATTGATACCAACCATGGCTTCTCCTAAATCTTCAGAGATTTGAGCTAGGATTTGAGGATTACGGAAGTTAGTCACAGCCTTAACAATAGCACTCGCTCTTTTAACAGGATCTCCTGACTTGAAAATACCTGAACCGACAAAGACACCCTCTGCCCCTAATTGCATCATAAGTGCTGCATCAGCTGGTGTTGCAACGCCTCCAGCTGCGAAGTTTACAACTGGCAATTTTCCATGCTCATGGACATATTGAACCAATTCTACAGGGACTTGCAAGTCCTTGGCAGCAACATAAAGTTCGTCCTCACGTAAATTTTGAATGCGGCGAATTTCCTGATTCATCATACGCATATGACGAACAGCTTGGACAATATCCCCCGTACCCGGTTCTCCTTTTGTACGAATCATAGAAGCACCTTCAGCGATACGACGCAAGGCTTCACCCAAGTCCTTAGCCCCACAGACAAAAGGAACTTGGAATTCTTTCTTGTCCACATGGAAACGGTCGTCAGCTGGCGATAGAACTTCACTCTCGTCGATATAGTCAATTTCAATAGCCTCTAAAATCTGAGCTTCCACAAAATGCCCGATTCTGACCTTAGCCATTACTGGAATACTAACCGCTTCTTGGATTTCCTTAATCATCTTTGGATCACTCATGCGGGAAACTCCACCAGCCGCACGAATATCAGCCGGAATCCGCTCTAAGGCCATAACGGCTGCCGCGCCAGCAGCCTCTGCAATACGAGCCTGTTCAGGATTCTGAACATCCATGATAACCCCACCTTTGAGCATCTGTGCCAAGTTTTTATTTAATTCATAACGATTTTCAGTCATTTGTTTTATCCTCATCATTTGTATTGGTAGCTACCTTTTCATTTTAAGTCAGAACAGAAGGAATCACAAGATAAAAAATGGATAATTGTATGGGTACACATTGACTAAAAAAACTATCTGACCTTAACTTAAGGCCAGATAGCTCATTCATTTTTATTTTTCAGCTGTAAGGGCAGCCATTGTGATGTAGTTGTATGGTTTGTTGAAGTGTGGCAAGAAGAATAGGTCTGTCAATGCCAATTTATCAATTGTTACATGCTCTTGGATAGCAAGTGAGAACATGTGGATTCCCATGCTAATTGCAATATCATGTGAAACCATTTGGGCACCAAGAATTTCACGGCTATCTTTGTCAAAGACAATCTTAATTGCTACTTCATGGTTGTCATGTTTCATGAATTCTGGTTTTTGAAGATCGTTAAAGCCTGTTTCAGTTGCGTTGTAACCAGCAGCTTTCGCTTTTTCAAGAGTCAAACCAGTTGAAACCATGTGAAGACCATAGATTGAGATACCGTTTGATCCTTGCACACCGATTCCTTCCAATTCATGGCCACAAGCATTGTAGGCACCAACGATACCAGTACGAACAGCATTTGAAGCAAGGGCAATGTAGCTAGTGTCTTTACGAGCATTATCATAGACAGTCGCACAGTCACCAACTGCAAATACACCTGGAATTGAAGTTTCTTGTTTCTTATCTACAAGGAAGGCACCGTTACGGAAGAGTTCAATCTTACCGTCAGCAAGGGCTGTGTTTGGACGGAAACCAACTGCAAGGATAACCATATCCACATCGAAAGTTTCTT
>CAURTM010000084.1:0-5409 GCA_963527735.1 uncultured Streptococcus sp. | reverse complement strand
ACAGGTAAGAAGACATGCGAGGTGTTGTCTCAAACTTCCAGATACCTGTTTCCTTACGTTTTTCAACATCGATTTCTGGCATATTAGACAAGGCCAATTCACCTTCTGCTTGGTCAAAACGTAGAGAGAGGTCAAAAGTTGCTTTGGCTTCTGGCTCATCCACACATGGGAAGGCTTCGCGCGCAAAATGGCTCTCAAATTGAGTAGACAAGACTTCCTTCTTCACTCCATCAACTGTGTAGTAAGATGGGTAAATCCCTGTCATGTTGTCTGTGATTTTTCCTGAGAAAGCGATAACCACTTCAACTTGACCTGCTTCCGCAAGTTCGATATGAAGGGCTTCATTGTCATGGTCAACAGTAAATGGGCGAGCTACCCCTGCAACTTCTACAGAAGCGATTTCCAAGTCTTTTTGGTGAAGGGAAATACGGTCACTCTGTGCTTGACCAGTAATAGTCACTTTCCCTGAAAAAGTCTTGGTCTCACGACTCAAGTCTAAAAATAAATCATAATGTTCAGGAACAAATTGCTTAATAAAATGTTCAACTGCTTGCATAGTTTTCTCCTATCTAAGTTTAAGAGCTAGAGCTCTTCTTCAAACAAACTTATTATATCATGTTTTGCCTAAGAAAAAAGGATTGGACGGTGATTTCCAAAACTTTCTTCCGTCTAACAGTCTACAGTGGGTAGACCTTGCGAAATTCTTCTAAAACAACCTTGCTTTCAGGTGTAAAAGTCAGTCCTGCTTCTCTCAGCCACTCGGCGAAACAATCCTCATGAACCTGACGCCAATAGGCTAGGGATTTGTCACCTTCCCCTTCCTTAAAGGCATGTTGAGCAGAAACTTGATTGAAGGGCTGGACAGAAACCTTTGTAATTTCGACAATACAGACAGCCTGATTGTGACTATCTAAAATGACATCAAAAGTTCCTTCTTGAGGAAGAGACTCGGCTTCTAGTGCGTAGAGGTCGTAGGCCGAGGCGGTTGCTGTCTTTTCTCCTTTTAACACCAAATCTGCTAAAAGGTCTGGTTCCACTCCAAAAGCCCAAGCATCGATTTCATCTCCTATAGAGGGGTTGATTTTCTTATATGCATTCCACATTTCTTGCGGTGTCATGGGTGCTCCTTTGTAATTTTTTACTTACTTCTTTTACACGTTTAAGGTGGTCTGGATGGTCAATCTCTAAATTAAAAATCTCTGGAATAGAACTGTAGTGAATAATGCACTTGATACCCAACTGATTCATTTTTTGTACGAAAGAATCATTCAGATAACCTGCTACAGCAAAGTCAATCTTTTTCCTCCTTGCTTTATCCTGCATATCTCTAAGCATATCTAACATTATTGGACTTTCCATATCATGCCATTGACTGTTTCTCACAGTCGCAAAAACAAAAGAAGTCAAATCATTCATTCCAACTACAATCTTTGAAATGCCCGTTTCCATTATCCTGTCCAAGTCAAAATAAGCTGACGGTAATTCAACCATTGTGCCGATTTTCCCAGTAAAACCATGCTTACGCAATACTGTAATAGCTTGGTTTAATTGGTCAGCATCATTGACAAAAGGAAAGATAACAGATAGATTGGGATTGTTTTGATAAACTTCTGTAACGACATATGCTTCAGCCTGAAATTCATCCAGACACGCCAGCAAACGCCTAGTTCCTCTATATCCAAACAAGGGATGATTTTCATCAAAATACTCTTTAGTCCCCTTTAGACAATTAGCTTCTGTATTCGTTAATTCAGTAAAACGATACCAAACTTCTTCATCTGAGTACAGGGAGCAGATAGTCTCTAGATAATCTTTTACAAATTGCTGACAACTTGGTAATAGGATGTTTTGATTGAGCTCTCTCAACAAATATTCCCCACGAATCATGCCAACATGATGAAATAGTTGTGGGTAAACTTTTTCATCAAGTTTTTCGCCACTAAGAGCAAGTTGGTTTTTCATGTCCATTCACCTTCCAATTCATGTAAGAAGTCTTGTCCAGTTCTGGAAATCCTAATAATTCAGACTTAACCTTCAAGACTAATGGCGATGCATTTTCTTCTGTGATTTCTTGAATATCCATCCAAATATATCCAAGTGAATCATTCGCACCATCAGACACAGCTTCCGAAATCGTAACTTGAGGTGCACTCTCATTCATTTCAATATCATACAAGGCCATGACATGGTGAACCATAAAAATTTTTAACTCTTCCCTAACGAAAACATCGTAGATTCGAGGATTAGAGTAGCTTCTAACAGTAAATCCTGTCTCTTCCATAACTTCTCTAGTCAGCGTTTCCGTCAGTCCTTCTCCAAGTTGCTGACTGCCTCCAGGTAGATCATACCGATGTTGATAAGGGCCTCTCGTTTTTTCAATGCAGAGTAACTTCCCATTTTCAAAGCAAACAGCGTAGACTCCAAAGTGTCTTTTGATTTCCATCAGATCCTCCTACTTCAACGACCAACCACCATCTATTGTTAGGATTTGTCCTTGCATGGCGCTTGCTTTTCTACTTGCTAAGAAAAGGCTGATCTCTGCTACTTCCTCTGGCTCAATCCAGCGTTTGATTGGAGTTTCACTAGCCACCCAGTCCGCTAAACCACCTGGTTCAAAGTCGGCAGCAGTCATACCCGTCTTGACTGCTCCTGGAGCAATCCCAAAGACCTGAATCCCAGCTTCTGCATAGTCTAGAGCTAGCTGCTTGGTGAAGCCAGCCAAGGCATGCTTAGAGGAAGTATAGGCGTGACCACCTCCACCTGCTAGGCTAGAAGCAATGGAACACATATTGATGATGATTCCCTTTTTATTTTCCAGCATTTGTGTCAAATAATAACGAGTCAACTCAACAGGAGTCACATAGTTGATTTCAAAAATCTCTTGAATTTCCTGCGCTGTTTGATCCAAAAGGGGTTTGTAATCATCTAAAACTCCCGCAGTATTGCACAAAACATCAATCTGAGGACACCAATCAAAAATAGGCTCTAAGTCCAAGGTCAAATCTCTCTGTAAAAAATGGAAATCACCCTCTAAGAGTGGATTTTCACCTTGGTCAACTCCATAAACTTGAAAGCCCTTCTCTAAAAAGAGTCGAGCCTGAGCCAATCCGATACCTGAACTCACTCCTGTAATGAGTACACGTTTAGTCATGCACTTCTACCCAATCCGTCGCCAAAACATCACAAGGTGTCGGACTCCACATGGAAAAACCTTCTCCTTCTCCAGACACGTTGATTAGGAAATAAGGCGTCACTTCAAGTGCAACCCCGTTTTGTTCAATGGTGTCAAAAAGTTGGACATAGTTTTCAGCACCTCCCCAACCAGTTCGTACATATTTTTTCTTATCCTTTAATCCAGGCAGGATTTCTTCAAATGTCATGTTTTTCTCCTTTAATTCTATATTCTTCATTTAATTATAACAAAAAACCGCTTTACACGGCTTTTTGACTCATTTTAAATCAAAATCAATAAGCATTTTATAATTATAGTCATTTAGTTTTAAAAAAAGCACTTCAAACATTCAAAAACATTTGGAACTTCCCTTAATAAATCCATCACTTTCTTTTTCAAGATAGCCCAAGCCTGCTCAATAAGATTCAAATCTGGTGAATAAGGTGGTAGAGGTAAGAAAAAGTGTTTATCTTGGATGCACAGTTTATCCAAGATGTTCTTGGGATGAAAACTAGCACTGTCTATGACAATGACATGAGGTGTCTTCAAAGAAGGCAAGAGCTGCGTTTTGAACCACTCCACAAAGAAATGGCTCGTCATACTTTCCTTGTAAATCATGGGAGCTATAAACTCTCCGTCTACTTGTCCTGCAACAATTGAAGTCCACTCAAAACGCCGTCCGCTAATCTTTTCATAGACTTTCTCCCCTCTAGAAGCCCGTGCATAAGGACGATAGAGGTAGCGGTCGATTCCCGTTTCGTCAATATATACGACTGGTAAATCTTTTAGGTTATCCAAAATATCAAGAAATTCAGCGACTTTCTCAGAATCTTGTTCCTTAAAGCTAGTCATCTTTTTTAAAGTGATATGAATTTGCTTTAAAGCTCCCCATACTGAAGGAACAGCACAATCAAAATGTACCGCAATTTCCCGTAAAAAAGCGTCTAGATGAGCCTCTACAAAGGCTTTCAATTCCTCTAAAGTAATCTTTCGCTTTTTGACGACTCGCTTTTTCCGCTCTAAGTATCCTTGTTCACGTCTTTCTTTTCCCACGTGAAGAGAGTTCTGCCGCCAACATCAAAAACTTTAGCTGCCTCGACATGGCTGTGTCCTTCTTTGATGTAATCTAATGCTCCTTGTTTAAAATCTGTACTATATGCCATAGCTTTATTATAAGATGCTTATTTTAAACTAAGCAACTATATCGTGGCTTGAACTGACTATTTTATATATTGTCTTACTTCGTCCTCACAAAAATATATCAAAAATCAAAAGCGCTTAGGAAAAAACTCTATTTCATGAGAGAATACAATAAACCTTCCCACAATAAAACGCATAATATCAAGTTTTTTGGCTCCTGATATCATGCGTTTTCTGTTCTTAAAATATTTTTTCTCAGTCTCTTTTTATTACAAGTTCATCTTCAAAGTCCTTGATTTTTAGCAAATCTAAAATCAAATTTTATCCAACTGACCCTTCCATTTCATAACTAATCAAACGGTTAAGTTCAACTGCATATTCCATTGGAAGTTCTTTTGTAAAGGGTTCTACAAATCCCATAACAATCATCTCAGTTGCCTCAGATTCTGACAATCCACGGCTCATGAGGTAATAGAGTTGTTCTTCTGAAATCTTAGATACCTTAGCTTCGTGTTCCAAAGCAACTTGCGAGTTGTGAATTTCATTAAATGGAATGGTATCTGATGCTGACAAGTCATCCATGATAATGGTATCACACTCAATGTGAGAAACAGATTTCTTAGAGTTCTTGTTAAAGGTTACTTGTCCACGGTAGTCAACCTTTCCTCCACCTTTAGCGATGGATTTAGACACGATAGACGAGCTTGTATGTGGAGCGTTGTGGATCATCTTAGCTCCAGTATCCTGGTGTTGACCTGCATTGGCAAAGGCGATAGAAAGCATAGTTCCACGCGCCCCTTCTCCATCAAGGTAAACAGATGGGTATTTCATAGTTGTCTTGGCACCCAAGTTTCCATCAATCCACTCAACAGTGGCATCCTTTTGAGCCTTAGCACGTTTGGTTACCAAGTTATAGACGTTATCAGACCAGTTTTGGATGGTTGTATAACGCATATAAGCTCCATCCAAAGCGAAGATTTCTACAATAGCAGCATGTAAGCTGTTACTTGAATAAGTTGGCGCTGTACATCCTTCTACATAATGGACACTTGCTCCCTCATCAACGATAATCAAGGTACGTTCAAACTGACCTGTAT
>CAURTM010000083.1:0-5422 GCA_963527735.1 uncultured Streptococcus sp. | reverse complement strand
ATCTAGAACTATTGGTGACCAATAGCCATTTAAGTGATAAAGACATGGTTGGTGGAGTTAGCGCCAGCGTCTTTAAAGTCTTGTAGAAGAAAACTGATAGGAAATGATTGAAAATAAGGAGAAAAGATGGAAAAAGTAAAGCGAATTTATGCATCATTGATTTTAGCTTTTATGGCAGTTATACTAATTGGATGTTCAGTAAAAAGTGATAACGGAACCTATACTTATGAACCCTCTACAGAGGAAGTTTCTAAATTAGCAGAAAATCAAGGAGATTTTGCTACAACTTTTGGGTCAGTAATAGGTGAAAGTGTTAAATTATCAGTTTCAATCACAATTAATGATGATAAAGGAAATATAAAAATTTCAAGTACAATAATGGGATTTAAGAACGATCAAAACTACGATGTTAAAGTAGATCAATCTAAAAAAGTGATGACCCCAGTGGGAGGAGGCACTGAGGTACCTTATAAGATTTCGGGTGATAATTTAACTTTTGATGTTTCAAAAGTTGATGGAGAAGATGCATCAAATCTGAAAGTTCTCAAAAATGCTATTTTTAAACGTCAAAAATAGGCCTTATATTTCTTCGGTCATAATCTAATAATCATCTTTGTTATGATATAAGTGGAGATTATAGGAATCGAAAGATAGAGTTGTTTTTAATGTTTAAAATATTGACAAAGGTTTAGTTCATCTAAGCCTTTTCTTCTTATACTGAATGCGTAACAAGAGTGTTCAAATAGTTTGAAAAATCAAGCTTGTGAAAATAATCTCAAAAATATTGTAAAAAAGGTTGTAATTTTCTGAAAATTTGGTAAAATATATCTTAATCATTTTCAGGAGGACGAGAATTTGACAAGATATAAGAATTTAGTAAATGGAGAATGGAAATCATCTGAAAAAGAAATTACGATTTATTCACCAATCAATCAAGAAGAATTAGGGAAAGTACCCGCTATGAGCCAAGCAGAAGTAGATGAGGCTATGCAAGCTGCGCGTGCAGCCCTGCCAGCATGGCGGGCTTTATCAGCAGTTGAACGTGCGACTTATTTGCATAAAACAGCAGCTATTTTAGAACGCGATAAGGAAGAAATTGGTACTATCCTTGCCAAAGAAGTAGCAAAAGGGATTAAAGCAGCCATTGGAGAAGTAGTGCGTACCGCAGACTTGATCCGCTATGCTGCAGAGGAAGGCCTCCGTATCACTGGACAAGCGATGGAAGGTGGCGGTTTTGAGGCAGCAAGTAAAAACAAACTGGCTGTTATTCGTCGTGAGCCGGTTGGAGTAGTGCTAGCTATTGCTCCCTTTAACTATCCAGTCAACCTTTCTGGATCTAAGATTGCTCCGGCCTTGATTGCAGGGAATGTGGTTATGTTTAAGCCACCAACACAAGGTTCCATTTCTGGTCTCTTGTTGGCTAAAGCCTTTGAAGAAGCAGGGATTCCAGCAGGTGTTTTCAATACCATTACGGGACGTGGTTCAGAAATTGGGGATTATATCATTGAGCACAAAGAAGTCAATTTCATCAACTTTACAGGTTCAACTCCAATCGGAGAACGTATTGGTCGTTTAGCTGGTATGCGTCCTATCATGCTGGAGCTTGGCGGAAAAGATGCAGCTCTTGTACTAGAAGATGCAGATTTGGAACATGCTGCCAAGCAAATTGTTGCGGGTGCCTTTAGCTATTCAGGCCAACGTTGCACGGCCATTAAACGTGTCATTGTTCTCGAAAGTGTAGCAGATACATTAGCTACTTTGCTTCAAGCAGAGGTTGCTAAATTAACAGTTGGTGATCCATTTGACAATGCTGATATTACACCTGTTATTGACAATGCTTCAGCCGACTTCATTTGGGGCTTGATTGAGGATGCGCAAGAAAAAGGTGCTCAGGCTCTTACATCAATCAAACGGGAGGGCAATCTTCTCTGGCCAGTGCTTTTTGACCAAGTTACAAAAGATATGAAAGTAGCATGGGAAGAGCCATTTGGTCCTGTTTTACCAATCATTCGTGTGGCTAATGTAGAAGAAGCAATTGCCTTTGCCAACGAATCTGAATTCGGCCTTCAATCCTCAGTCTTTACAAATGATTTCAAAAAGGCCTTTGAAATTGCTGAAAAACTTGAAGTGGGTACAGTTCATATTAATAATAAAACCCAACGTGGTCCAGATAATTTCCCATTTCTTGGTGTCAAAGGTTCTGGCGCTGGAGTGCAAGGAATTAAATATAGCATTGAAGCGATGACAAATGTCAAATCCATTGTTTTTGATGTGAAATGAAATGTAAAATCAGGAAATTGTTTTCCTGGTTTTGTTTTTTACATAAAAACAATGCTATATTTGGATAAAATACGAACTTTGTGATATGATAGTAATCAAAAAGAGGACGTTTTCACAAACTATCTGTCATTCCTTGATTTATAAGTGAATGGATAAGTTCATTTTTTGAAGATTTTCAAAAGAATTTTTACCAAATATGGTAATTTACTTGAATCTTACATAAAAAGGTAGTATAATAAATCTATAGAAAACGCTTACAGAAAAGAGGGGGTATTATGGATAAAAGAGAAGCTTTGCGCACCTTTATGACAGGAGAAAATTTTCACCTTCAGCATTATCTAGGAGCACATAGGGAAGAACTAAATGGAGAGTACGGTTATACATTTCGTGTATGGGCTCCCAATGCTCAGGCTGTCCACTTGGTGGGGGATTTTACCAATTGGGTAGAAAATCAAATTCCGATGGAACGAAATGAATTTGGAGTCTGGGAAGTCTTTACTACTCTTGCTCAAGAAGGTCAAATTTACAAGTATCATATCACGCGTGCAAATGGTCATCAGCTGATGAAGATTGACCCTTTGGCTGTACGATATGAGGCGCGTCCGGGTACTGGAGCTATTTTAACAGAGATTCCAGAAAAGAAATGGAAGGATGGGCTTTGGTTAGCTCGCAGAAAACGTTGGACTTTCTTTGAACGTCCTGTCAATATCTACGAAGTTCATGCTGGATCGTGGAAGAGAAATCCAGATGGAAGTCCTTATAGTTTTGCTCAATTGAAAGATGAACTCATTCCTTACCTAGTTGAGATGAACTATACTCATATTGAGTTTATGCCCTTGATGTCTCACCCTCTCGGTTTGAGTTGGGGTTACCAGCTTATGGGTTACTTCGCTTTAGAGCATGCCTATGGTCGCCCTGAAGAGTTTCAAGATTTTGTTGAGGAATGTCACTTAAATAATATTGGGGTTATTGTAGACTGGGTACCTGGTCATTTCACCATTAATGATGATGCCTTAGCTTATTATGACGGGACACCGACTTTTGAGTACCAAGACCACAATAAGGCTCATAACTATGGTTGGGGTGCTCTCAATTTTGACCTTGGAAAAAATGAAGTCCAGTCCTTCTTGATTTCTAGTATTAAGTTTTGGATTGACTTTTACCATCTAGATGGTATTCGTGTGGATGCAGTTAGCAATATGCTCTATCTTGACTACGATGATGCTCCATGGACACCTAATAAAGATGGTGGCAATCTCAACTATGAGGGTTATTATTTCCTTCAACGCTTGAATGATGTCATTAAACTAGCACATCCAGATGTGATGATGATCGCAGAAGAAAGTTCGTCAGCAACCAAGATTACGGGAATGAAAGAGCTTGGTGGTCTAGGATTTGACTACAAGTGGAATATGGGCTGGATGAACGATATCCTCCGATTCTACGAAGAAGACCCTATTTACCGTAAATATGACTTTAATTTGGTGACTTTCAGCTTTATGTATGTTTTCAATGAAAACTATCTCTTACCATTCTCGCACGATGAAGTGGTTCATGGTAAGAAGAGTATGATGCATAAGATGTGGGGAGATCGTTACAATCAATTCGCAGGCTTGCGCAATCTCTACACTTACCAAATTTGTCACCCTGGTAAGAAATTGCTCTTCATGGGTAGCGAATACGGTCAATTCCTAGAATGGAAATCTGAAGAACAGTTGGAATGGTCTAACCTAGAAGACCCAATGAATGCTAAGATGAAGTATTTCACTTCTCAGCTAAACCAGTTTTACAAAGACAACCGCTGTCTGTGGGAAATCGATACCAGCTATGATGGTATTGAAATCATTGATGCGGATAATCGAGACCAGAGTGTTCTTTCCTTCATCCGTAAGGGTAAGAAGGGCGACATGCTAGTCTGCGTCTTTAATATGGCACCTGTTGAACGAAAAGATTTTACAATCGGACTACCTGTTGCAGGGATTTATGAAGAAGTCTGGAATACTGAGTTAGAAGAGTGGGGAGGCGTTTGGAAAGAACATAATCAAACTGTTCAAACGCAAGAAGGACTATGGAAAGATTATGAGCAGACCTTGACCTTTACCCTACCGGCTATGGGAGCAAGTGTTTGGAAAATCAAACGCCGCTTGAAATCTGCAAAAACTGTCACAAGTAAAAACCAAAAAGGAGTAGAAAATGAAGAATGAAATGTTAGCTTTGATTCTTGCTGGTGGGCAAGGAACTCGTCTCGGTAAACTCACTCAAAGCATCGCAAAACCAGCTGTGCAATTTGGTGGGCGCTACCGTATCATTGACTTTGCTCTTTCAAACTGTGCCAACTCAGGCATTAACAATGTTGGAGTCATCACACAGTATCAACCACTTGCTCTTAACAATCATATTGGGAATGGTTCAAGCTGGGGACTAGATGGTATTAACTCTGGTGTCTCTATTCTTCAACCTTATTCTGCAAGTGAAGGAAATCGTTGGTTTGAGGGGACTAGCCACGCTATTTACCAAAATATCGATTATATCGACAGTGTCAATCCTGAGTATGTCTTGATTCTGTCTGGGGACCACATCTACAAAATGGACTATGATGATATGCTCCAGTCTCACAAGGATAATAATGCCAGTTTGACAGTAGCAGTTCTTGATGTTCCTCTGAAAGAAGCTAGCCGTTTTGGTATTATGAACACAGATGCTAATAACCGCATTGTTGAATTTGAAGAAAAGCCAGCACAACCAAAATCTACAAAGGCTTCTATGGGTATTTACATCTTTGATTGGCAACGTCTGCGCAATATGCTTGTTGCTGCTGAAAAGAGCAATGTCGATATGTCAGACTTCGGTAAAAATGTCATTCCAAATTACCTTGAGTCAGGTGAAAGTGTCTATGCCTATGAATTTAATGGTTACTGGAAAGATGTTGGTACTATTGAGTCGCTTTGGGAAGCGAACATGGAGTACATTTCTCCAGAAAATGCCTTGGATAGCCGTAACCGTCAATGGAAGATTTACTCAAGAAACTTAATTTCACCACCAAACTTCCTTGGGGCAAATGCTCATGTGGAAGATTCCTTGGTTGTTGATGGCTGTTTTGTAGATGGAACTGTTAAACATTCTATCCTTTCAACAGGTGCGC
>CAURTM010000082.1:0-5468 GCA_963527735.1 uncultured Streptococcus sp. | reverse complement strand
CGAAAAATAATAACGGAATTTCTCCTATTCTATTTTAAAGGATAAAAGTAAATCTAACAAGTGTTAAGCTAAGATTTTAGAAAGAAAATTCGTTAGAATGGGCCTTAATTATATTAATTTTACCAATTTCTAACCTAGATATAGGTATTTCCTTTTATATATTGACATTTAAAAGAAATATTTTAAAATGAGGGAGGAATTATCTTGGTCCCTGTGATTGGGATAAAAATTTTATAAAGAAAGTTAAGCGCTTTCTTTTATGCAACAAAATCAATCTTTTAGGAGGAGAAAATGAAGAATCCATTTTTTGAAAGACGTTGTCGTTACAGTATTCGTAAGTTATCAGTAGGAGCCTGCTCGCTGATGATTGGGGCTGTTTTATTTGCTGGTACAGCCTTGGCTGAAGAAACTGCAGTTCCTGAAAATAACGGAGCCAATACAGCGCTTGTTTCAGGAGAGAGTGAGCATCCAACTAATGAAGCTGACAAGCAGCATGAAGGAGAACATGCTAGAGAAAATAAGCCAGAAAAGGCAGAAGGAGTAGCGACAGCATCTGAAACTGCTTCGCCAGCAAGCAATGAAGTTGCAACTACTGAAACTGCAGAGGCAGTAAGCGTAGCTAAACCAGAGGAAAAACCAAGTGAGGTGGCTGCAGAAACACCATCTGCAGAAGCAAAACCTAAGTCTGACAAGGAAACAGAAGCAAAGCCTGAAGCAACTAGCCAAGGAAATGAGTCTAAGCCAGCAGCAGAAGCTAATAAGACTGAAAAAGAAGTCCAGCCAGATGTCCCTAAAAATACAGAAAAAACATTAAAACCAAAGGAAATCAAATTTAATTCTTGGGAAGAATTGTTAAAATGGGAACCAGGTGCTCGTGAAGATGATGCTATTAACCGCGGGTCTGTCGCCCTCGCTTCACGTCGGACAGGTCATTTGGTCAATGAAAAAGCTAGCAAGGAAGCAAAAGTTCAAGCCCTATCAAACACCAATTCTAAAGCAAAAGACCATGCTTCTGTTGGTGGAGAAGAGTTCAAGGCCTATGCTTTTGACTATTGGCAATATCTAGATTCAATGGTCTTCTGGGAAGGTCTCGTACCAACTCCTGACGTTATTGATGCAGGTCACCGTAACGGGGTTCCTGTATATGGTACACTCTTCTTCAACTGGTCTAATAGTATTGCTGATCAAGAAAAATTCGCTGAAGCTTTGAAGCAAGACCCAGATGGTAGCTTCCCAATTGCCCGTAAATTGGTAGATATGGCCAAGTATTATGGCTATGATGGCTATTTCATCAACCAGGAAACAACTGGGGATTTGGTTGAACCTCTTGGAGAAAAGATGCGCCAGTTTATGCTCTATACCAAGGAGTATGCTGCTAAGGTAAACCATCCAATCAAGTATTCTTGGTACGATGCTATGACCTATAACTATGGACGTTACCACCAAGATGGTTTGGGAGAATACAACTACCAATTCATGCAACCTGAAGGAGATAAGGTTCCAGCAGACAACTTCTTTGCTAACTTTAACTGGGATAAGGCTAAGAATGATTACACTATTACAACTGCCAACTGGATTGGTCGTAATCCTTATGATGTATTTGCAGGTTTGGAATTGCAACAGGGTGGTTCCTACAAGACCAAGGTCAAATGGAATGACATTTTAGATGAAAATGGGAAATTGCGTCTGTCTCTTGGTTTGTTTGCCCCAGATACCATTACAAGTTTAGGAAAAACTGGTGAAGATTATCATAAAAATGAAGATATCTTCTTTACAGGTTACCAAGGTGACCCTACTGGTCAAAAACCAGGTGACAAAGATTGGTATGGTATTGCTAACCTAGTTGCAGACCGCACGCCAGCAGTAGGTCATACCTTTACTACTTCCTTTAATACAGGTCATGGTAGAAAATGGTTCGTAGACGGTAAGGTTTCTAAGGATTCTGAGTGGAATTACCGTTCAGTTTCAGGTGTTCTTCCAACATGGCGCTGGTGGCAAAAATCAACTGGTGATAAGTTGAAAGCAAGCTATGATTTTGAAGATGCTTATAATGGTGGAACTTCTCTCAAATTTGCAGGGGATCTTTCAGGTGCGACCAAGCAAGATGTGAATTTGTACTCTACTCGCTTGAAGGTGACAGATACCACCAAATTGCATGTTGCCCATAAAGGAGGCAAAGGAACCAAGGTTTATGTAGAATTTGCAACCAAGAAAGATTATACCTACGGTGATGAAGCTGCCCGTAAAGAATTAACAGTTTCAGATAACTGGACTACCGATGATTTTGATTTGAGTGCCTTAGCAGGTAAAACAATTTACGGTATTAAACTCTATTTTGAAAATGATAAAGACTTAAAAGGTTATCAGTTTAACCTGGGGCAATTGACCATCAGCAATAATCAAGATGCTCCTCAGGCACCAACCACAGTAGCTGTAGCCAAACAAGTCCTTAAAAATGCCCAAGAAGCGGAAGCAGTTGTACAATTTAAAGGCAACAAGGACGCAGATTTCTATGAAGTTTACGAAAAAGATGGAGACAGCTGGAAATTACTAACTGGCTCATCTTCTACAACTATTTATCTACCAAAAGTTAGCCGCTCAGCAAGTGCTCAGGGTACAACTCAAGAACTAAAAGTTGTAGCAGTCGGTAAAAATGGAGTTCGTTCAGAAGCTGCGACAACAACCTTTGATTGGGGCATGACTGTAAAAGATACCAGCCTACCAAAACCGCTAGCTGAAAATATCGTACCAGGTGCAACCGTTATTGATAGTACCTTCCCTAAAACTGAAGGTGGAGAAGGTATTGAAGGCATGTTGAATGGTACCATTACCAGTCTGTCAGACAAGTGGTCTTCTGGACAGTTAAGTGGTAGTGTGGATATTCGTTTGACCCAGCCACGTACAGTTGTTAGATGGGTGATGGACCATGCTGGAGCTGGTGGAGAATCTGTAAACGACGGTTTGATGAACACCAAAGACTTTGACCTTTATTATAAAGATGCGGATGGTCAATGGAAGTTGGCTAAGGAAGTTCGTGGCAATAAAGCCCATGTTACAGATATTACCCTTGACAAACCAATCACAGCTCAAGATTGGCGCTTGAATGTTGTCACTTCTGACAATGGAACTCCATGGAAGGCTATTCGTATCTATAACTGGAGAATGTATGAAAAGCTTGATACTGAGAGTGTCAATATTCCGATGGCCAAGGCTGCAGCCCGTTCTCTAGGTAATAACAAGGTACAAGTTGGCTTTGCGGATGTACCAGCTGGAGCAACCATTACCGTTTATGACAATCCAAATTCTCAAACTCCGCTTGCAACCTTGAAGAGCGAAGTTGGAGGAGACCTAGCAAGTTCACCATTGGATTTGACAAATCAATCTGGTCTTCTTTACTATCGTACCCAGTTGCCAGGCAAGGAAATTAGTAATGTCCTAGCAGTTTCCGTTCCAAAAGATGACAGAAGAATCAAGTCAGTCAGCCTAGAAACAGGACCTAAGAAAACAAGCTACGCCGAAGGGGAGGATTTGGACCTTAGAGGTGGTGTCCTTCGAATTCAGTATGAAGGTGGAGCTGAGGACGAACTTATTCGCCTAACTCACGCAGGTGTATCAGTATCAGGTTTTGATACGCATCATAAGGGAGAACAAAATCTTACTTTACAATATTTGGGGCAACCGGTACATGCTAATTTATCAGTGACTGTTACTAGCCAAGATGAAGCAACTCCGAAAACTATTTTGGGAATTGAAGTCAGTCATGAACCGAAAAAAGATTACCTAGTTGGTGATAGCTTAGACTTGTCTGAAGGACGTTTTGCAGTGGCTTATAGTAATGATACTATGGTTGAACATTCCTTTACTGATGAGGGAGTTGAAATTACTGGTTATGATGCTCAAAAGACTGGCCGTCAAACTTTGACGCTTCGTTACCAAGGTCATGAAGTCAACTTTGATGTTTTGGTATCTCCAAAAGCAGCATTGAACGATGAGTACCTTAAACAAAAATTAGCAGAAGTTGAAGCGGCTAAGAACAAGGTGGTCTATAACTTTGCTTCACCAGAAGTAAAAGAAGCTTTCTTGAAAGCAATTGAAGCGGCCGAACAAGTGTTGAAGGACCATGAAACTAGCACCCAAGATCAAGTCAATGACCGACTTAATAAATTGACAGAAGCTCATAAAGCTCTGAATGGTCAAGAGAAATTTACGGAAGAAAAGACAGAACTTGATCGCTTAACAGGTGAGGCTCAAGAACTCTTGGCTGCCAAACCAAACCATCCTTCAGGTTCTGCCCTAGCTCCGCTTCTTGAGAAAAACAAGGTCTTGGTTGAAAAAGTAGATTTGAGTCCAGAAGAGCTTGCAACAGCGAAACAGAGTCTGAAAGATCTGGTTGCTTTATTGAAAGAAGACAAGCCAGCAGTCTTTTCTGATAGTAAAACAGGTGTTGAAGTACACTTCTCAAATAAAGAGAAGACTGTCATCAAGGGCTTGAAAGTAGAACGTGTTCAAGCAAGTGCTGAAGAGAAGAAATACTTTGCTGGAGAAGATGCTCATGTCTTTGAAATAGAAGGTCTAGATGAAAAAGGTCAAGACGTTGATCTCTCTTACGCTTCTATTGTGAAAATTCCAATTGAAAAAGATAAGAAAGTGAAGAAAGTCTTCTTCTTACCTGAAGGTAAAGAGGCAGTAGAATTGGCTTTTGAACAAACGGATAGTCATGTCATCTTTACAGCGCCACACTTTACTCATTATGCCTTTGTTTATGAATCTGCTGAAAAACCACAACCTGCTAAACCAGTAGAAAAAGTTATTTCAAGCAAGGAACCAGCTGAAGGTATCAAGAATTTGGTTGTGGATACTCCGAAATTAGAAGTCGAAGAGACAAGTATCGCCTTCGAACACCAAGAACGACCAAATCCAAATCTTACAGTCGGTCAACGTCAACTTGTCCAAGCAGGAGTTGAAGGACAAATTCGCCGTTTGATTGAAGTAGATAGTCAAGGCAATCGTACGCTTCGCGCTACAGAAGTTTTGAAAGAAGCAAGCCCTGAAATCGTAGAAGTAGGTACTGGTCTCATTCCTGCCAATCCAGCACCACAAAACACAGACCTTCCAAAACCTACTAATCAACCGGCTTCTGATCAACAAAAGGCTCCTAAATTGGAAGTTCAAGAGGAAAAGGTTGCCTTTGACCGTCAAGAGCATGAAAATGATGATATGCTAGTTGGGGAACAACGAGTCATCATACAGGGACGAGATGGTCTGTTGAGACATGTCTTTGAAGTTGATGAAAACGGTCAGCGTCGTCTTCGTTCAACAGAAGTCATCCAAGAAGCGATTCCAGAAATTGTTGAAATTGGAACAAAAGTAAAAACTGAACCAGCAGTAGCGCCTACACAAGAAAAACCAGCCCAAAATACAGCAGTTAAATCAGAAGAAGCAAGCAAACAATTGCCAAATACAGGAAC
>CAURTM010000081.1:0-5574 GCA_963527735.1 uncultured Streptococcus sp. | reverse complement strand
TCAAGGTAACCTGTAATATAGGTATTGTCCTTTACAGCTGTTGCATCAACATTTTGTTCAACTTTGTTTTCAATCTTTACACGTTCTCCTGCATGAACTGCATTGCTAGAGTAGATACCAGGCATAAACATCATAAATAAAACAAGAAACAAAGTTACATACTTCATCATTTTATTCATCTTTTTTCTCCTAATCTATAATGTGCAAAATTTAAACCGATATAACTTATTTTAGCAATATAGTTCCCGTATTTTTACCTTTCTAGCTATAAATAAGTTTTCTTCCCTTTTATTATACTCCTTTAAAATACATACTTCAAATAATATATAAAAATATTATTAACTTTTTTTAGTCCCTAAAAACTCAGTAATATAAGGAGAAGTATTCCCTTGTTTTTAACGTCTTATCATTTCTATTAATGCCTAATTAACACCTGTCATACTAGTTGCCTTTTTAAAAATTAAATGCTATATGTGCCTAACAAGAAAGAAAAGTCATTAGCATGATGACGAAAAAGCACCCTGTCCGGCAAGACTTAGGGTGCTTTTTTATTTCTTTTTTGTAGTCATTTTTAATTTGTTTTCGAGATATTCTGCATGGCATTTATCAAAAAACTCTTGTTTTTCTTCTAGTTGTTTATGGTTTCCTGCATAGAAAAACGTTGGATTGATGAAAAGAGTTTTGACTTCATCGATATCTTTAGCAATGATTTCATTTGCTTTTAAATTCATTATTGATTTTTTGATAGTTGTCTTGGTCATGCCAATTTCGTTTCCGATATTTTCATAACTATCAAGTGTAACTTGATTGTCGTCATTGATGTTAGATAGCAGATAGAATAATAGTCTAAAATCCGAACCTGTCAAAAATGTTTTTGATAGATTTTTTGCACTTTCGGTTTTTGTAGCATACCAATTGATGTTTTGGAGTCCTTTGTGGAATTTACCTGACATATAATTGTACCTTTCTTGTAATTTGGTACTTATATAATACCATAATTGGAGAAAAAGGTCAAATTATAGTTTCCTTTTTTTAGACACAATACCGCCAAACCCCTTGTGGCTCAAGGTGTTTCGCGATATGCTAATTTTCGTTATTATAAATAGACAAATTGACATTTCTTTGATATACTTAGATTACAAAGTATGAAAGGAAGGTTTCCGCCATGGTAAATTGGAAACAGTTGTTTAATAGCAATGAACGTCAAGATTCTTCAAAAGATGATTGGGCTGAATATACTGAAAAAGACCTACAAGAATTTATGAAATCTGAGTTCATGCAAAAGTTCGCTGAAGATTGTAGTGAAATGCTAAAAGAAGAAGGTAACGAATTCTACGGCAGCTATGACACAATCAAAGCTAAAATGAATTCTGTTCTTACGGATTTTGGATATTTGCCACTTAATGTGTATGAAGATGCTTTTTCTGAAAAAGAGCAACTTAAAGCATTGCTGGAATTTAAGGATAAATATCTAGCTTCTAAGTAGTTGATTTATTCTTTTCGTCGGCACAATCGAAAAAGCACAAGTTCAACAAAAACGGAAAGGGAGGAAGCGTAAGCGACCCTTGTAGTGTTGTTGATCATGTGCTAGATTGTGAAAGCCGTAAGAAATGAGTAAATCAACTGAGCGGAAATTCTTTTCAGAGGTGGGGTCAAGCGTCCTACGCTTGTCGGGTTTGGGCGGAAGCCCAAAGGGAAAAAGGCTTTACATCTGCCTTGGAATGATGTAAAATAAAAATGTCCGTAGTCTTTGAACAACTACGGACATAAAAAAAGTCTTACTTAGACCTGCCAGTCACTTCAGTAAGACTCTCACTTTTTTTCGAACAAAACCATTATACCAAAAAAGGCTTCAGTGGGTCAAGTAGGGTGGTTAAATAAAAGTAGAGTGTCTTTTCTAAAGTGTTTGCAGGTCGTGGTAAGCGATACAACATTTTAGAAAGGACATTTTTTATATGTCACAATTAGAAAAATTAAAGGCTCTTCAAGAAAGTAAGAGCAAAACCGCAAATTTAAGCCTATTTAGCAACTTAGTTGTTATTGATGTAGGTATTAAGTCAACTCAACACTTTCCTAAACTAAAAGATGAGTTTGGAAATAAAGTTAAAGATGAAAACGGTAAGGACAAACGTTCCGAAAACTCGGACGGATTTACCTACACTTTCACCGAATTTGGAACAGGTAGAATGGTTAAGATTGTTCTTCCAGAAGAGCGAAAAATCGAGCTCTTGGGTTCTTATAAAGTTGCTGGTTTTGGCTATGATATTAAGTCAGCAAATATGATTTTCATTGAGCAGAGAGGTCAGATTGTTGACTACTAACTAAGATAAAAAGGGGACTGCTGGAACTTGTTTCCAGCAGGTAGCCCCCCTCAATAATCATGGGGGCTACACGTACAAGCAAAAATGCTAGTTAGCCCTTATATATCAACGGTTTAGACCTTATAGAATACTACACAGTAAGGATAAGAAAAAGACATGCAAAAATACAAAGTAGACTGGTTGGCTTTTTCGGTATCATTTGAAGATGAAGAACAGACGTTAGACCCTCAACTTTTGAAAATTTTGGGTTATGATTTAGCAGAATTTGATGAAATCCCAGGGAGATTTTTTTACAACTCGGGGGCAACTTATCGAAATTATGTAAACGTCTTTTGGAATGACCCCGAGAAGCCTTGGCACAAAAATTCTAGTCGGACAATGACCGTGGTTTTCACGGGTCAGGGGTCGACTGAATTAGCTGAAAAATGGGATACCGATTGGGTTTCCATTTTTAGAACTCTAAAAGAGTACGGTGGAGTAAATTTCACACGGATTGACTTGGCTCTTGATGATTATGACGAGACAGTAAGATTTTCCGACATTGAGAAAAAACTCAATAAAGGGCATTATCGTTCATCTCGTAAGTCCTACAATATCGTTAAGACGTCAGACCAGAACGGAAAATCACTGGGGCAGACAATTTACATCGGAAACGCTCGGTCTCAAAATGGGAGCCGTGGGAATGTGTACGCCCGTTTTTATGACAAAAAAGCACAGTACGAAAGTAAGAACGAACTGTTTCCAACCGAAGTCCGAGAACATTGGGCGAGGACTGGGAAAGAAGTTTGGCAACGGTACGAAATCAGCTATTCTAAAAAATACGCTTTGAAAATCATTGATGAGTTTCTACAAGGGGATAAAATCGATAAGATTTTTAAAACGTCGCTTCGTAATCTTCTTGAGATTTTGACTCCCAAACGTGGGGACACTAACAAAAATCGCTGGTATAAAACGAAGTGGTGGGAGAAGTTTTTAGAGTATGATGAGACGATAGACTTTAGTCTTGCAGAACGTGACGTAATGCTGGGCGACTTGCTGGAGTGGTTACGTGTTGCAGTCTTGCCCTCTCTATCTCTGCTTGAGATGATAGGAGATGAAAGAGGTTTTGATATTTACGATTTGCTTCAAAAAGCTGAAAAATCTACTGATTTTTCGAAGAAGCAAAATCGTTTATACGTGAATAGTCAGACCTTGTCAGACGAGACTATAAACAAGTATTTGAGCGAGTTTCTAGGGGGTGGCAAATAATGGCTATCACGTATAAAAAGAACGCTCAGAACGTTTATAAAGTGCCTTTTTACGTTCAGTTTTGGACGTGGTGGGCTTTGGTTTTAGCTTTGGCCGTTCTGTCTTTGTTGCTGGGGCTGGTTGTATCGATTAAACTTGTTCAGTTTGTTCTTTGGTCGCTGGTCGCTATTTTGACGATTTGGCGAGCGTATTCGCTGACAAAGTCAGTGATCAAAGCGAAGACAATCGGAAAATATATCACTGAGAAAAAGGCAGAAAAGGCAGTCACTAAAAGCTTATTGGCTACTATGTCAGTTAATCGGCTACAAGATACCCCCTTTATCTCAGTTCCCAGCGTGACGGTGTGCGATAGCAGACCGTCACATATCAGCGTAGAAGTTGAGAAATTAGCTGGTATGTATGATGTCGATAAACTCGCAGAGGATATCAATTCCAGCTTCAGAGGTAAGCTGGGAGCGTATGCGGTCACGTCTGCAATGATAACATCAGACGGACTGTTTTATAAGTTTGTACTCGAAGACGTGGGAACAGATAAAACTTGGCGACCAGCGACCCTCGAAGATATAAAAGCTGAAAAGTATATCATCAAGCTACAAGAGGGGCTAGAGATTAACCTTTCGGAACGGGCTCATATTGCGATTTGGGGCAAAACTGGAAGCAAGAAAACAACCGTCCTTTTTGGAATAATACTCCAGCTTTTTACAATGGGCGCAGATGTTCGCTTTATCGATGGAAAAGATGAATTTAGTTCATTCAAAGGCTTCTATTCAGCTGATAAAATTGTTTCTGATATTAACCCAGTTTTTGAGCAGTTAGAAGATATTCTAGCTATCATCAAGGAACGTCAGAAGATAATAGCTGATGAGGTTCAGAAACGGCAAAAAATAGGTCTGAAAGCTTCAGAAGTTGGGCTTCAACCTGTTGTGCTGGTTGCTGATGAAATCGGCTCTATTGTCGCTCTCATGGACTCTAAACAGTCTAAAAAGTTTGTGGCCGACTTAACGGCTATCATTCAACGAGGGCGCTCGGTGGGTGTCTCTGTTATTGCTAGCACGCAAGACCCTTCGACTGATACACTACCGCAAAAGATACGTCAGCAGTTTGCTACCAAGGTTCTCCTTGGATCTGCAAACTCTGACATTCAACGAATGGCATTTGGAGAAGTTGCAACGGCTGGAAATGTTGAAGATTTCAGAGGGTTCTATACTTGCGACGGACTGACTAACCAGCCAATGAAATTCTATGTTTGTGATTTATACAGTCATGGATTTAATGAGTTGGGAGCATTTGAAAAAGCCTATAAAATAGGCTTTTTTTAATTATAGCTTCAAGCCATAATTAAAAGAGAGACTCACTTCGTTCGCTCTCATCTCCCACATTTAAAATCAATTTATTAGTTTAAAATAAAACCTAATTAGTGCTATTTAATAATACTATTGCTTATTCCAAAGGAACAGCTCCTCCTCTCTCATAAGCTTCTATTCCTGCAAATTTAAAAAGAGGGTTTTAGCCCTCTTTTTACTATCAAAACTTTTTGCTAACTAGTCAAAATAGATTTTTGAAAAAATCAGCAAGCCAATAACTTAAACCCGGGAATAAAAGTTTTAACAGAACAGCACTAATTACAATACTTAAAAACAATGCCATGTTTTTTCTTTTCTTAATCATGATGGACACATTCCTGAATGATCAATAACTACACCCGGGCAAGTATAAGGTCCATAACTGGCAGGTAAATGAATTTCCCCTGTGTAACGTTGACCAACTACATATTTAATTGCAGTTGCAACCCATTCACCTCCACTTTTTCCTGTCGCTGCAATAACAATTCCATCGACAACAATAGCTGATAAATACGCTACAATAGTTCCTGCTACAAAAACTGCTATAACTGCAGATACACTTCTGTCTAGTCCTACATGAGTATAAAACTGAAGTTTATTATTGGAATCAAGGTAACCTGTAATATAGGTATTGTCCTTTACAGCTGTTGCATCAACATTTT
>CAURTM010000080.1:0-5618 GCA_963527735.1 uncultured Streptococcus sp. | reverse complement strand
GGTTCGAATCCTGTCTTCCCGATTCATTACAGAGATACGTAAGCGTATCTTTTTTATTTAACTAGATATTATATACATTAAGAGAGAAACAGTTTGCTTCTCTCTTTTTTGTTTCCTACCCTGTTTAATAAATACGGTAGTTAATTATACACATTGAAATTTAACAGATTTTATAACTCTTATAAATTTTTAAGAAAATAATAGAAGAATTTTGTTCAACGTATAATATATGTTTTTGTATGATAAAAATTTTCGCTCTTTTGATTTTAAATAAGTATTAGTTTTCAATATAGTGTGAATTGGTTTTGATATCTCTTTTGAGGAAGCTGCCTTAGATTTTTCTACTTGTGTTTTATTGTATAGTGTATCTTGCTTGTTTTGAACAGAATTTTTATGACATTTGTCATATCTTTTCATGACAGAAGCTTCTAGCTCCGCTAACTTCAAAAGACTATAATTGAAGTATGAAATGGAGGAAGAAGAGATGAAAAATAAAATGATTGTCGCAGTGAGTCTAGTAGCAGCAGGAGTCATGACTTATCTCATGTTCTCAGGATTGGATGAAGATTTCTATCATTTTCCTTGGGAGCTATTTGCAGGATTTGGAATGATGTCCTGGCTTATCCGAGAAGGTTTGAAATTGGTCTCAGATGTGAAAAAGGAGTTTGAAAAATGAAAAAAGCGTTTCTCTATCTTTTTATTGGACTATCACTAGTGGTATGGTTGGTAGAAATGTTTACAGGTTGGTTTGATCAAGCCTTCCTTCACCAATTCATCCGTGGTGCCTGGGGACTAGGATTTATGATTTTTATCGCCTTTCCGATGGGAAAGGAGTGGCTGAAAGGAGAATATCATGAACATGATTAAGGTAGAAAGCCTAAATAAAAACATCAAGGGCAAGGCTATTTTGAAGGATATTTCCTTTGAGGTAGCTGAAGGTGAATGCGTCGCCTTGATTGGGCCCAATGGTGCTGGGAAGACCACACTCTTGGACTGTCTGCTTGGAGATAAACTGGTCACAAGCGGTCAAGTATCCATCCAAGGCTTGTCAGTGACGAGTTCTCAGTTAGACTATATTAGAGGCTATCTGCCTCAAGAAAATGTCATCGTTCAGAAATTAAAGGTCAAAGAGTTGATTGCTTTCTTTCAAAGCATTTACCCAAATCCCTTGAGTAAACAAGAAATCGATCAACTATTGCAGTTTGGCAAGCAACAAAAAGAACAATTGGCTGAAAAATTGTCAGGTGGGCAAAAGCGTCTCTTCTCTTTTGTCTTGACCTTGATTGGGCGACCAAAGCTTGTCTTTTTAGATGAGCCAACTGCTGCCATGGATACTTCAACTCGTCAATGTTTTTGGGAAATTGTTCGGGACCTAAAAGCGCAAGGAGTCACCATTCTCTATTCGTCTCATTATATTGAAGAGGTAGAGCATACGGCTGACCGGATTTTGGTTTTAAATAAGGGAGAGTTGATTCGCGATACAACACCTCTAGCCATGCGCAGTGAGGAGATTGAAAAGCACTTTATCCTTCCTCTAGCATACAAGGAAGTCATTGAGCAGTCTAACTTGGTTGAAAACTGGTCACAAAAACAAGATGCTTTGCAAGTAGTTACACGTGAAGCGGATGCTTTTTGGCAACTGTTAGTGCAAGCAGGATGTAGGATTCAAGAAATTGAAGTCAATAATCGTAGCTTGTTGGATACAATCTTTGAAGAAACACAAAAGGGAGATGACTAAGATGAAACGATGGATCGCACTAAACAAGATAGAATTTCTATTGACCAAACGACAATTAGTCTATTATCTATTATCCGTAGGGATGCCGACAGCCTTCTATTTATTCTTTTCAGGCATGTACCAGGACACACCTGGTGGACCAGCTAATTTTATGCGCGACTACCTCATCTCCATGACAGCCTTTTCCATGATGTCGACAGCTATGTTTTCATTTCCAGCTGTCTTACATACCGATAAAATCAACAACTGGCAGAAAACATTGCGCCATACTCCGGTAAATATGGTAGAATATTATCTATCAAAGATAACAAGTATGCTGGTTGATTATCTGGTCTCAATCCTGGTTGTTTTCTCAGTTGGGCACTTGGTCAGAGGTGTGGATATGCCTTTAGGAAGCTGGATTGGGGCTGCGCTCTTGCTGATAGTAGGAAGTGTAGCTTTTGTAGCACTTGGCTTGACCTTGACACTCTTGCCTTCTAGTCAGCTGATGTCTGTCGTGGGCAATCTTCTCTATCTAGGCTTGGCTGTTTTAGGCGGACTCTGGATGCCCATCTCTTTATTTCCAGACTGGATGCAAGCAATCGGGAAGTGTCTACCAACCTATCAGTTGATGGAGTTGCTCAAGACCTTCTTAAACGAGGGTGGCATCAATTTATCAGCCACAGTTTATCTACTTGTTTTTTCAGCAGTTTTGTTTGGTTTGACCATTTACCTTCAAGGTCATAAGGAGAATGCTTAATGCTTGAAAGACTGAAAAGCATACATTATATGTTTTGGGCCAGTTTAATTTTTATGATTTTCCCCATCCTACCTGTAGTGACTGGGTGGCTTTCTGCCTGGCATTTATTGATTGATATTCTATTTGTAGTGGCGTATTTGGGTGTTTTAACAACTAAGAGCCAGCGCCTATCTTGGCTATATTGGGGCCTCATGCTGACTTATGTAGTTGGGAATACTGCCTTTGTTGCTGTTAATTATATCTGGTTTTTCTTTTTCCTATCCAATCTCTTAAGTTATCATTTCAGCGTACGTGGTTTAAAGTCTTTACATGTCTGGACATTTCTCCTTGCTCAAGTCCTTGTTGTGGGCCAACTGTTGATTTTTCAGAGAATCGAAGTTGAGTTTCTATTCTATCTACTTGTAATTCTTGCTTTTGTCGATTTAATGACTTTTGGCTTGGTTCGGATTCGTATTGTGGAGGATTTGAAAGAAGCTCAGGCTAAGCAAAATGCCCAGATAAATCTATTGCTTGCTGAAAATGAACGTAGTCGTATCGGTCAAGATTTGCATGATAGCTTGGGACATACCTTTGCTATGTTGAGTGTCAAGACAGATTTAGCCTTGCAGTTATTTCAGATGGAGGCTTATCCACAGGTGGAAAAGGAATTAAAAGAAATTCACCAGATCAGTAAGGATTCCATGAATGAAGTGCGAACCATTGTGGAAAATCTTAAGTCTAGAACTTTGACATCCGAACTAGAGACTGTGAAAAAGATGTTAGAAATTGCTGGAATTGAGGTGGAAATAGCTAATCAACTAGATACAGCTAGCTTAACTCAGGAATTGGAGTCAACGGCTTCCATGATTTTGCTTGAATTAGTGACCAATATCATCAAACACGCCAAAGCGTCGAAAGCCTACTTAAAATTAGAACGGACAGAGAAAGAACTCATTCTAACAGTGAGAGATGATGGCTGTGGCTTTGATTCTATAAGTGGGGATGAGCTCCATACAGTTCGAGATCGTGTTTTTCCATTTTCAGGAGAAGTAAAGGTAATTAGTTGGAAAGAACCGACAGAAGTTCAGGTTCGACTACCTTATAAGGGGAGAAAGTAGATGAAAGTATTAGTCGCAGAAGATCAAAGTATGTTGCGAGATGCTATGTGTCAATTGCTCACGCTTCAACCGGATGTAGAGTCTGTCTTTCAAGCCAAGAATGGGCAAGAAGCAATCCAACTATTAGAAAAGGAGTCTGTAGATATCGCCATCCTTGACGTAGAAATGCCTGTTAAGACAGGTCTTGAAGTCTTGGAGTGGATACGAGCAGAAAAGCTAGAAACAAAGGTGGTTGTGGTGACGACCTTCAAGCGTCCTGGGTATTTTGAACGTGCGGTCAAGGCTGGAGTAGATGCTTATGTATTAAAAGAAAGAAACATTGCAGACCTCATGCAAACCTTGCACACCGTCCTAGAAGGACGCAAGGAGTATTCGCCTGAATTGATGGAAGTGGTGATGACGCATCCCAATCCGTTGACAGAACAAGAAATCGCAGTTTTAAAGGGAATTGCTCAGGGCTTCTCTAACCAAGAAATTGCAGACAAACTTTATCTATCCAACGGAACAGTCCGAAACTATGTCACCAATATTCTTTCGAAACTAGATGCAGGTAATCGAACAGAGGCAGCTAATATCGCGAAAGAATCTGGTTGGTTGTGATGATATAATATTTTTTGAACATTATGTGCTAAAATTGATGGGATTGAATGGAACAATACTAACTTTAGGAGGGTGGGATTCCTCCTTTTTCTTTTTTAGGGAGCACTACAAAAGAGCTAAAATTAACAATAAAAAAGAAAAATATCTTGACAACTAAGGGAAAATTTTGTTACAATAATAGACGGTACTTTTTACTTTTGGTCTCTCAAGAGTGTACAGGGACGTGCTGACAAATGTTGCAAAAGTACACACAGATGGTAGCTGTCACCAAGTGTATCATCACCAAAAATAAAAAAACACAGGAGAATGTAGATGCCTACAATTAACCAATTGGTTCGCAAACCGCGTAAATCAAAAGTAGAAAAATCTAAATCACCAGCTTTGAACGTTGGTTACAACAGTCATAAAAAAGTTCAAACAAACGTTTCTTCACCACAAAAACGTGGTGTTGCAACTCGTGTTGGAACAATGACACCTAAAAAACCTAACTCAGCCCTTCGTAAATTCGCTCGTGTACGTTTGAGCAACCTTATCGAAGTTACTGCCTACATCCCAGGTATCGGACACAACTTGCAAGAGCACAGCGTGGTGCTTCTTCGTGGTGGACGTGTAAAAGACCTTCCAGGGGTACGTTACCATATCGTCCGTGGTGCACTTGATACTGCAGGTGTTAACGATCGTAAACAAGGCCGTTCTAAATACGGTACTAAACGTCCAAAAGCATAAGGAAAGGGGATAAAGAGAAATGAGTCGTAAAAATAGAGCTCCAAAACGTGACGTATTGCCAGATCCGCTTTACAATTCACAACTAGTTACTCGTCTTATCAACCGCGTTATGCTTGATGGTAAACGTGGTACAGCTGCTTCAATCGTTTACGGTGCCTTTGAGCAAATCAAAGAAGCTACTGGTAACGATGCACTTGAAGTATTTGAAACAGCTATGGAAAACATCATGCCTGTACTTGAAGTACGTGCACGTCGTGTTGGTGGATCTAACTACCAAGTCCCAGTTGAAGTTCGTCCAGAACGTCGTACAACACTTGGACTTCGTTGGTTGGTAACAATCGCTCGTCTTCGTGGTGAACACACAATGCAAGACCGTCTTGCAAAAGAAATCTTGGATGCTGCTAACAACACTGGTGCAGCAGTTAAGAAACGTGAAGACACTCACCGTATGGCTGAAGCTAACCGTGCATTCGCACACTTCCGTTGGTAAGATTAAGATACTAAGGGCGTTAAAAAAGCGACTGAAAATTAGGAAGCTTGACGAAGAATCGAAGATTCTAGGAGAGCTTATCTATTTTCCGAGCTTTTAGCCCGAGTTCAAATTAGCTAAATCGATTAGTATTAGCTATAACTCAACTTACCAACTCGTAAGTTGAAACTAAAAATAGCATGAAAACATTGAGAACGGGTAGGTCCTGCCTATCCGTTTTTATTAAAA
>CAURTM010000079.1:0-5643 GCA_963527735.1 uncultured Streptococcus sp. | reverse complement strand
GCTGAAAGACAAAACCGATTTGTTGGTTGCGAACCTTGGCTAGTTGTTTTTCACCCAATCCAGCCACTTCTTGACCTTCAAGATAATACTCTCCACTACTTGGCGTATCCAACATGCCAATGGTATTCATCAGAGTAGACTTACCAGAACCAGATGGTCCCATGATGGCAACAAATTCACCCTCATTCACTTCTAGGTTGATATTTTTGAGAACCTGCAGTTCTTGGTCACCATTACGGTAACTTCTGCAGATATTTTTTAGACTAATTAGTTGCTTCATCAGCCTTCACCTCTTTTCCTTCCTCTAGAGAAGACGTTGGGTTACTGATGACCTTGACTCCATTTGTCAGACCTGAAGTGATTTCTTGGTTGTCTGCATCAGCATTGCCCAAACCAACTTCCACTTTCTTGGCCTTTTTCTGCTCGTCAAGCACCCAGACATAGTTCTTATCATTTTCAGTCACAACACTTGTTAGAGGAACCAAAATGGCTTTACTCTTATTCTTGACCTCAACACTTACTGAGAATCCTTGTTTCAAGTCACCGATTTCACTTGTAACATCGATGGTATATGGATATTTAGAACCAGAATTACCACCTCCTGCTACAGCTGTACTTGCCGCTTCGCCATTGTTTTTAGGGTAGTCAGAAATGTAGCTAATCTTACCAGTCCAGCTCTTATCTTGGTAAACTTTAGAAGTAAAGGTTACTTCTTGTCCTACAGAGAGGTTGGCAAGGTTGTATTCAGATAGTTCCCCCTTAACTTGCAAGTTTTCATTGCTAACGACATGAACTACCACCTGGCTAGCTCCAGTTGGAGATTTAGAAACATTACGGTTGACTTCGACCACAGTTCCCTCTAAGGTACTGAGAACCGTCATTGCATCCAACTGACTTTGAGCCTTGCTTAATTGCGCTGCTGCATCTGCACGAGCATCACGAGCATCACCTAGTTGTGCATCAATAGAGGATACCGAATTTCCTGCGACTGGAGCTGGAGTTTGCGCTGCAGCTCCTTCGCCTCCTGCTGGTACTGGTAACTGGGGAGCTGAAGCAGCTTCATTTCGTGCTTGATTGAGTTCATTGATATGACGATCTGCCTTAGCTACTGCCCGACTCGCTGAATCATAGGCCGCCTGGGCTTCTGAACTACTGTACTTGACTAAAGCCTGCCCTTCGCTGACCTTATCACCCACAGAAACAAGGATTTCATCTAAATCTCCCTTACTAGCATCAAAATAAACATATTGTTCATTTTTTGCTGTTACTGTCCCTGATAATAAAACAGAGGATGCCACGCTTCCTTCCTTGGCAACAACAAGATGAGTAGTCTCATCTTTTACAGTAGTCTGAGAAGGTTGTCTAAAGAGCAAAATACCCCCAGCACCCAATACAACTACACTGGCAGCACCGATTGCTGCATACAATTGCCACTTTTTAGCTTTACCATTCTTCTTCATAATGAAACTCCTTTTTGATTTAAAGTTCTTAACAATATTATACAAAAATTATCAATTTGAAACAATAACATTTCAGAACGAAATAATGACATTTCAGGATTTAATTATTGTTCGGAATTTTTGTTTAGTTATTGTACTAGATATATAATACACTTTATTTTTCCTTTTTGCAAGCCTTTTCTTTAAATTTTTTGAACGTAGCAGATTTTTGCAATCAAATCAAAAAAAAGATAGAATATGACTATCAAAAAATGACACTCTACTATTTAAAAGAGTACAAAGGAGTTTTCAATGAGAGAATATGATATCATTGCTATCGGTGGAGGTAGCGGAGGAATTGCTACCATGAACCGTGCTGGTGAACACGGAGCCAAAGCAGCCGTTATTGAGGAAAAGAAACTAGGTGGAACCTGTGTCAATGTCGGCTGTGTTCCTAAAAAAATCATGTGGTATGGAGCACAAATCGCTGAGACTTTCCATCAATTTGGAGAAGACTACGGCTTTAAGACTACTGATCTTAACTTTGACTTTGCAACCCTACGTCGCAATCGTGAAGCCTACATTGATCGCGCTCGTTCTTCTTATGATGGCAGTTTTAAACGCAACGGAGTAGACTTGATTGAAGGTCATGCTGAATTTGTAGATTCTCATACTGTCAGCGTAAATGGTGAACTGATTCGTGCTAAACATATCGTGATTGCTACTGGTGCCCATCCAAGTATTCCAAATATTCCTGGTGCTGAGCTAGGTGGCTCTTCTGATGATGTATTTGCTTGGGAAGAATTGCCAGAGTCAGTTGCTATTCTAGGCGCTGGTTATATCGCTGTCGAATTGGCTGGCGTACTCCACACCTTTGGTGTCAAGACAGATCTCTTTGTTCGTCGCGATCGTCCTTTACGTGGTTTTGATTCTTACATCGTTGAAGGTTTGGTCAAGGAAATGGAAAGAACAAACTTACCACTTCATACTCACAAAGTCCCTGTCAAGTTAGAAAAAACTGCTGAAGGCATTACCATTCATTTCGAAGATGGTACTAGTCACACAGCTAGCCAAGTTATCTGGGCTACTGGTCGCCGTCCAAACGTTAAGGGCTTGCAACTTGAAAAAGCTGGAGTAACTCTGAACGAACGTGGCTTTATCCAAGTGGATGAATACCAAAATACTGTTGTTGAGGGAATCTACGCTCTAGGTGATGTAACAGGCGAAAAAGAACTAACTCCAGTTGCTATCAAGGCTGGACGTACTCTATCTGAACGTCTCTTTAACGGCAAAACAACTGCTAAAATGGACTACTCAACTATTCCAACCGTTGTCTTTTCACACCCTGCTATCGGAACGGTTGGTTTGACAGAAGAGCAAGCTATTAAAGAATACGGTCAAGACCAAATCAAGGTTTACAAATCAAGCTTTACTTCTATGTACTCTGCTTGCACTGACAATCGTCAAGAAACACGTTTCAAATTGATCACAGCTGGTTCAGAAGAAAAAGTTGTCGGACTTCATGGAATTGGCTATGGTGTTGATGAAATGATTCAAGGATTTGCCGTTACTATCAAAATGGGAGCAACCAAGGCAGACTTTGATGCAACTGTGGCGATTCACCCAACTGCATCTGAAGAATTTGTAACTATGCGTTAATCGAAATAAAAGAAGCTGATACAAATGTATCTGCTTCTTTTTTGATGTTTTCGAATCGATGAAAACAACTTAACCAGTAAGCAAAATCGGCTGTTACAGTTTCTGTTACCTTGTTTTTAAAAATTAGTTGACAATAATTCTCCTACGAGTATAATTGTTACTATACATCAGAAAAGAGGTTAACTATTTTGAAAAAAGCTCACGTTTATGCCATCCCTGCTATTGGGGCTGCTCTCATTGCTGTTTTGGCACAAATCAGTCTTCCAATTGGACCTGTTCCCTTCACTCTGCAAAACTTTGCAATCGGCTTGATTGCTACTGTCTTTAGACCCAGAGAGGCTGTACTTTCTGTTGGACTTTATCTTCTTCTAGGTGCCATCGGTCTTCCTGTTTTTGCAGGAGGTGGAGCAGGATTGCAGGCGTTGGTTGGTCCTACTGCGGGTTATCTTTGGTTTTATCTTGTATACTCTGGACTTACTTCCTCCCTAACTAGCAGCGATAGTGGTTTTGTCAAGATTTTTCTTGCAAACCTCTTGGGTGATGCCCTTGTCTTTGTCGGCGGGATTCTCAGCTTGCATTTTCTAGCTGGAATGGCATTTGAAAAAGCTCTTGTTGTGGGGGTCATTCCCTTTATCATTCCAGACCTTGGTAAACTTCTGGCTATTAGTTTTATTAGCCGTCCACTACTTCAACGCCTTAAAAATCAGGCTTACTTTGCTAACTAAAAAAGGATATCGAGTTGCCATGACTCAATATCCTTTTCTTTCATTTTAAAAACTTAGTTGCCTTTAAAAGCATCCACCATCGTTTGAAATTCTTCATTGGAGAGAGTAATCCCTTTGCCCATTTTAGTATGATCTGGACTCCAAGCACGAATATCAAACTTTGCAGGGGCACCATTAAAGCTCACACGGTTGATTTCCTTGGTCCAACCTTTTTCGTTTTCAGAAAGAGTCAACAAGTGCTCTTCGATTTCAAATGTAAATTCTGCCATTTTCTTCTCCTTTTTTAGCTTTCATCTGATTATTCGTAAAATCTTGTAGATTTTAGGAAAATTTTATATAATATTGATATAAAAGAAGGGAGGCCAATATGAGACATAAATTCCAGCAAGTTCTAGATAAAATACATGGCTTTTTAAATGGACATGACCAACCTGATCAGACTGAAACCAACTCCCTTACAGCTACTATTGAAGAGGCTATCCAAAAACAAACCGCTATTCACCTTATCTTGTCGGAGACAAGTTTTACAGGTGACATCATCAAATACGATCAGCAACGCCAGCAAATTATCGTGAAAAATTTTGCCAAAAATGTGACCCGTATTATCCGCATAAGCGATATTCAACGCCTACGATTTGTCCCTTCAACCGTCCAAACAGCCCAAAAAAATAGATTTAAGAAAGAGTGAGATGTAGTTGCTTCATCCCACTCTTTTTTCTTAGCGAATTTGTTCAAAATGTAAATGAACTGCGATATGATCTCCATAACCACTTCTTTCCAAGTCACGTTGTAGACGATAGGAAATGTAGTGTTCTGCAATGGTAATGTAACCTGCACCCAATAAACGATGTTCAACCATAGACTGAATCATGCTGATGGTAGCACGTTCCACCTTGGCTTCTTCCAAATCCAAAACCACTTTCTTAGTGACTTGTGCAAGGTTTTGACGCAAATCATCTGTCAATACATAGACAGTCTGGGCTGCCTTTAAGATGGCTTGGTAAATCTTATCTGGATTAAATTCAGCAATTTCTCCATCACGTTTGATTACTTGCATAGGTTTCTCCTTTATTCTTTGTTTTCTTTGATTTCTGCCAGCATTTTTTCTTCTTCTGCTGTCAGTTGATAATGTTCAAGCAAATCCGGTCTGCGTTCATAGGTTTTCTTCAAACTCTCGTACAATCGCCACTGACGAATCTTTTCATGGTGCCCGCTCATCAGAACATCTGGGACAACCATGCCTCGATAATCATAGGGACGTGTGTACTGAGGATATTCAAGAAGGCCTGAAGAAAAACTATCATCTTGGTGGCTAGACTCCTTGCCAATCACTTCTGGAATCAGGCGTACCGTAGCATCAATCATGGTCATAGCCGCCAACTCTCCACCAGTCAAGACATAGTCGCCTAGGGAAATCTCATCTGTCACCAAGGTCTTAATGCGCTCATCATAACCCTCATAGTGCCCACAGATAAAGATTAGCTCTTCCTCTTGAGCCAAATCCTCAGCATAAGCCTGATCAAACTGCTTGCCAGCTGGGTCTAGGAGAATAACGCGCGGATTTTTCTTTTCAATAGCGTCAAAGGCATCGAAAATAGGTTGTGCTCGGAGCAACATCCCCTGACCACCTCCGTAGGGCTCATCGTCTACATGGCGGGCCTTTTCAGCATTTTCTCGAAAATTATGATACTGGATATCCAAGAGCCCTTTTTCTCGAGCCTTTCCAACGATTGAGTGCTCCAGTGGAGAAAACATCTCTGGAAAGAGGGTTAAAATATCAATCTTCATCGTCTAACCCTTCTAAGATTTCCACATCGACG
>CAURTM010000078.1:0-5744 GCA_963527735.1 uncultured Streptococcus sp. | reverse complement strand
AAACATTTTTAATGAAGGGCAGTTTTGCCCTTTTACTTTTCGTTATTCTTGGCTACATGGTCAAATTTTACCCTGAAACGCTGGTCGGTTTTGACCAATCGATTCAGACTGCCATTCGAGGAGACTTACCAGATTACTTGACTATTCTTTTCCGAGCCATCACACGCTTGATTGATATTCCAGTGATTATCACTTGGGTTGCCATCGTAGCCTCTATCTTTTATCGTAAGCGATGGAAGATAGAAAGTTTCTTCATGCTGGGAAATCTGGCTTTAGCAGGACTTTTAATCGTGACTTTTAAAAACATCTACCAGCGCCCACGACCAGCTATTTTACACTTGGTTGAGGAGAAGGGATTTTCCTTCCCAAGTGGTCATTCTCTGGCTGTAACCTTGATGGTCGGCTCTCTGATTGTCATTCTCAGTCAACGGATGAAAAATCCGGTCTGGAGAAAAATCGTACAAATCGTCCTTGGCCTCTACCTAGTCAGTGTGCTGGTATCAAGAGTCTATCTGGGAGTTCATTACCCATCAGACGTTCTTGCCAGTCTCTGTGTGGGCTTGGGAGTCTTGTTTATCGAATTTCCCTTCTATGACAAGCTACGCTTCCAATGGCGATTTAAAGGCAAGCAGAAGTGAGTATCAAATTCCCTTGAGGAGAAAGAAATGAAAGTCAATATAGCAGATCTTCATCCGACTCAACTATATTTATCAGAAAAGAAGTTGCAAGATATTCAGATGCTTTACCAGTCGGCAGAAACAATCCAAGTCGATCCAATCAGTATTCTTGCCTTTGGAGATTACTTGCTGATTACAGATGGGCATCACAGGACTTATCAGGCTTTATTGGCAGGTCGGGCTACGATTTCTGCTGAGTGGGATAGAGATGGTGGCGATGAACTATATCATCTCTATGCGCGAGCCTGCGAGGAAAGAAAGATTTACTCTGTTCTGGATTTAAAAAATCATATCATACCTCAAGATGAGTATGAAGCAAAATGGTATAACTGGTGTGCTGGTTTTAATCAAGCAGCAACTCTCTTATTGAAAAGGAAAGCAGATGAAACGGATTTTACAAATAGATAATGCACTGCGTCTTGTTCCTTATTATAAGGTCAATCATTGTGAAGAAGCTTTTGCTTGGTATCAGGATGTGAACTTGGTTTACCTCGTAGATGGTGTGAAGAGACCTTATAGTCAAGAAACTTTGGAAGCTATGTATTCCCATTTGGATCAGCATGGAGAGCTTTTTTGGATTGAAGTCAAGGAGAAGGGAGAATGGTTTCCAATTGGGGATGTTACACTATCTCAGGATAATCTCTCCATTGTGATTGGGAATCCCGCTTACCAACATCGAGGGATTGGGAAAAAGGTTCTAAGTACTTTGATTGAATTGGCTCGAGTAAAAGGATGGAAAGAATTGAAAGTCAAGGAAATCTACACCTACAATCATGCTTCTAGGAGGTGTTTCAAGTCGCTTGGATTTGTGGAAAATGGAGCAACAGAAAAAGGAACGAGTTTTATATTGAAATTAGTCTAATCTAACTTGTTTTTTAACTAAAAATCTGATAAACTAAGTAGTAATTGAATAGAAATCCGCAAGACTAGTAACTCAAGGGAAGTATATCAGGGAGGAGAGCCGTGACTGCAAGCTCTCTATATGAAAGCTGGGTGAATTCACTTGCGCATGGATTTAGAAATGAAGGTCTGACTTGTCAGATGAAAACGGATGGTACCGCGTGTCAACGCTCCGAGTGGAGTTTTTGGCATGTGGTTTTCTTTTTATCTACGAGCGACTGATGGAGGAATTATGTCAACTATTGAAGAACAATTAAAAGCGCTTCGTGAAGAAACGCTGGCTAGCTTGAAGCAGATTACTGCTGAAAATGAAAAAGAGATGCAAGATTTGCGTGTCTCTGTCCTTGGTAAAAAGGGTTCGCTCACTGAAATCCTTAAAGGGATGAAAGATGTTTCTGCTGAGATGCGTCCAATCATTGGGAAACACGTCAATGAAGCTCGTGATGTCTTGACAGCTGCTTTTGAAGAAACAGCTAAGCTTTTGGAAGAAAAGAAAGTCGCGGCTCAACTGGCTAGCGAGAGTATCGATGTGACGCTTCCAGGTCGTCCAGTTGCGACTGGTCACCGTCATGTCCTCACACAAACCAGTGAAGAAATCGAAGATATTTTCATTGGGATGGGTTACCAAGTCGTGGATGGTTTTGAAGTGGAGCAAGACTACTATAACTTTGAACGTATGAACCTTCCAAAAGACCACCCAGCCCGTGATATGCAGGACACCTTCTATATCACAGAAGAAATCTTGCTCCGTACTCATACATCTCCTGTGCAGGCGCGTGCCATGGATGCCCATGATTTCTCTAAAGGTCCTTTGAAAATGATCTCGCCAGGTCGTGTGTTCCGTCGTGACACAGACGATGCGACCCACAGTCACCAATTCCACCAAATCGAAGGTTTGGTTGTTGGAAAAAATATCTCTATGGCTGACCTTCAAGGAACCCTTCAGTTGATTGTTCAAAAAATGTTTGGTGAAGAGCGTCAGATCCGTCTGCGTCCATCTTACTTCCCATTCACAGAGCCATCTGTTGAGGTGGATGTTTCTTGCTTCAAGTGTGGTGGAGAAGGCTGTAACGTATGTAAGAAAACAGGTTGGATCGAAATTATGGGGGCCGGTATGGTTCACCCACGTGTCCTTGAAATGAGTGGTATCGATGCGACTGTTTACTCTGGCTTTGCCTTTGGTCTTGGTCAAGAGCGTGTAGCCATGCTCCGTTACGGAATCAATGATATCCGTGGATTCTACCAAGGAGATGTCCGCTTCTCAGAACAGTTTAAATAATGATTAGAAAAGTAGAAAAGGCAGATGTTGGGGTGTTGTCCAAAATTGCCAAACAAACCTTTCGTGAAACATTTGCTCATGACAATACAGAAGAGCAGTTACAGGAATACTTTGAAGAGGCTTATAGTTTGAGAGTTTTGTCAACTGAGTTGGAAAATCCAGAATCCGAAACCTACTTCATTATGCATGAAGAAGAGATAGCTGGTTTTCTCAAAGTCAACTGGGGAAGTGCTCAGACTGAGAGAGAATTAGAGGATGCTTTTGAAATTCAACGTCTCTATGTGCTACAAAAATTCCAAGGATTTGGACTCGGTAAGCAACTGTTTGAATTCGCTCTTGAACTTGCTACAAAAAATAGTTTTTCTTGGGTTTGGTTAGGTGTTTGGGAGCATAATACAAAAGCTCAAGCGTTTTATAATCGATATGGTTTTGAAAAATTTAGCCAACATCATTTTATGGTTGGTCAAAAAGTAGATACGGATTGGTTACTGAGAAAGAAATTAAGGTAAGAAGATGATTCTTCTATTGAAATGATAGGAAAGGAAAAGAACTAGAGTGGCAATTGTCATTCTGGAGAACTAAATTATGCTTGTATCTTATAAATGGTTAAAAGAATTGGTGGACATTGATGTGCCATCACAAGAGTTGGCTGAAAAAATGTCAACTACAGGGATCGAGGTAGAAGGTGTCGAATCACCTGCTGCTGGTCTCTCAAAAATTGTCGTCGGTGAGGTCTTGTCTTGCGAAGATGTGCCAGAAACTCACCTCCATGTTTGTCAGGTTAACGTTGGCGAAGAAGAAGCCCGTCAAATCGTTTGTGGTGCACCGAATGTGCGTGCTGGTATCAAGGTTATGGTGGCACTTCCAGGAGCTCGTATCGCTGACAACTACAAAATCAAAAAAGGGAAAATCCGTGGCTTAGAGTCACTTGGAATGATCTGTTCACTTGGTGAATTGGGTATTTCTGACTCTGTTGTACCTAAGGAATTCGCAGATGGCATCCAAATCTTGCCAGAAAATGCCGTTCCAGGTGAGGAAGTCTTCTCATATCTAGACTTGGATGATGAAATTATCGAACTTTCCATCACCCCTAACCGTGCGGACGCTCTTTCTATGCGTGGGGTAGCTCACGAAGTGGCAGCCATCTATGATAAGGCAGTCAACTTTAAAGAATTCAGTTTAACAGAAACAAATGAAGCTGCTGTAGACGCCCTTTCTGTAGATATTGAAACAGACAAGGTCCCTTACTATGCCGCCCGTATCTTGGACAATGTGACCATCGCACCAAGTCCACAATGGTTGCAAAATCTCCTCATGAACGAAGGCATCCGTCCAATCAATAACGTAGTGGACGTGACCAACTACATCCTGCTCTACTTTGGTCAACCAATGCATGCCTTTGACTTGGATACCTTTGAAGGAAATGACATCCGTGTGCGTGAAGCGGGTGCTGGTGAAAAATTGGTGACCTTGGATGGTGAAGAACGTGACTTGGAAGCAAATGACTTAGTCATCACTGTCGCAGACAAGCCAGTAGCTCTTGCAGGTGTCATGGGTGGGCAAGCAACAGAAATCTCTGAGAAATCTAGTCGTGTCGTCCTTGAAGCTGCAGTCTTCAACGGAAAATCTATCCGTAAGACCAGCGGACGTCTCAACCTTCGTTCTGAGTCATCTTCTCGCTTTGAAAAAGGCATCAATGTGGCAACTGTTAATGAAGCCCTTGATGCGGCAGCTAGCATGATTGCAGAACTTGCAGGTGCGACGGTGCGTAAAGGTATCGTTTCAGCGGGTGAGCTTGATACCTCTGATGTGGAAGTTTCTTCAACTCTTGCTGATGTTAACCGTGTCCTTGGTACAGAACTTTCTTATGCGGATGTAGAAGACGTCTTCCGTCGTCTTGGCTTTGGTCTTTCTGGAAATGCAGACAGCTTTACAGTCAGCGTACCACGTCGTCGTTGGGATATCACAATCGAGGCAGACCTCTTTGAAGAAATCGCTCGTATCTATGGATATGACCGCTTGCCAACCAGCCTTCCAAAAGACGATGGGACAGCTGGTGAATTGACTGCTACACAAAAACTCCGCCGTCAAGTTCGTACGATTGCTGAAGGAGCAGGTTTGACAGAAATCATCACCTACGCTCTAACAACTCCTGAAAAAGCAGTTGAGTTCACAGCTCAACCAAGTAACCTTACTGAACTTATGTGGCCAATGACTGTGGATCGTTCTGTCCTCCGTCAAAATATGATCTCAGGTATCCTTGATACTGTTGCTTACAACGTGGCTCGTAAGAATAAAAACTTGGCCCTTTACGAGATTGGAAAAGTCTTTGAACAAACAGGCAATCCAAAAGAAGAACTTCCAAATGAAATCAACAGCTTTGCCTTTGCCTTGACAGGCTTGGTTGCTGAAAAAGATTTCCAAACAGCAGCAGTTCCAGTTGATTTCTTCTATGCTAAGGGAATCCTTGAAGCCCTCTTTACTCGCTTGGGACTTGCAGTGACTTATACAGCAACAGCTGAGATTGCTAGCCTCCACCCAGGTCGTACAGCTATGATTTCACTCGGTGACCAAGTTCTTGGTTTCCTTGGCCAAGTGCATCCAGTCACTGCTAAGGCTTACGATATTCCAGAAACGTATGTAGCTGAGCTCAACCTTTCAGCCATCGAAACTGCGCTTCAACCTGCTAATCCATTTGTAGAAATTACTAAATTCCCAGCAGTCAGCCGTGACGTTGCCCTCCTCCTCAAGGCAGAAGTGACTCATCAAGAAGTTGTGGACGCGATCCAAGCTGCCGGCGTGAAACGTTTGACAGATATCAAACTCTTTGACGTCTTCTCAGGTGAGAAATTGGGACTTGGTATGAAGTCAATGGCTTATAGCTTGAC
>CAURTM010000077.1:0-5762 GCA_963527735.1 uncultured Streptococcus sp. | reverse complement strand
CATGGGACAAATCCTCCTAGCCATGCGTTTGGCCCATACCAGAGGAATTGTTCACCGGGACTTGAAACCTCAAAACATCCTCTTGACACCAGATGGGACTGTCAAGGTTACAGACTTTGGGATTGCAGTAGCCTTTGCTGAGACGAGTCTGACTCAGACTAACTCGATGCTGGGTTCAGTTCATTACTTGTCACCAGAGCAGGCGCGTGGTTCGAAGGCGACTGTACAAAGTGATATCTATGCAATGGGGATTATTTTCTATGAGATGCTGACAGGTCATATTCCTTATGACGGGGATAGTGCGGTGACCATCGCCCTCCAGCATTTCCAAAAACCACTGCCGTCCGTTATTGCTGAGAATCCATCTGTGCCCCAGGCTTTGGAGAATGTTGTTATCAAGGCAACTGCTAAGAAATTGACAGATCGCTATAAATCAGTTGCTGAAATGTATGTGGATTTGTCTAGTAGTTTGTCTTATAATCGTCGCAATGAACCAAAGCTGGTCTTTGATGATGCGACTAAGGCGGACACCAAGACTCTACCAAAAGTATCCCAGAGCACCTTGACTTCGATTCCTAAGGTGCAAGCGCAGACAGAACACAAACCAATCAAAAAAACAAGTCAGGCTGTGACAGAGGAAACTTACCAACCACAAGCACCGAAAAAACGTAGATTTAAGATGCGTTACCTGATTTTTTTGGCCAGCATTGTATTGGTGGCAGCTTCTCTTATTTGGATACTATCCAGAACTCCTGCAACCATTGCTATTCCAGATGTGGCAGGTCAGACAGTTGCGGAAGCCAAGGAAACGCTCAAAAAAGCCAATTTTGAGATTGGCGAGGAGAAGTCAGAGGCCAGTGAAAAGGTGGAGGAAGGGCGGATTATCCGTACAGATCCTGGCGCTGGAACTGGTCGAAAAGAAGGAACGAAAATCAATTTGGTTGTCTCATCAGGCAAGCAATCTTTCCAATTGAGTAACTATATCGGCCGTAAATCGACAGATGTTATCGCAGAACTCAAGCAGAAGAAGGTTCCTGAAAATCTCATCAAAATTGAGGAAGAAGAATCAAGTGAGAGCGAAGCAGGAACTGTTCTCAGACAGAGTCCAGCTGCCGGAACAACCTATGATTTGAGCAAGGCCTCAACGATTACCTTAACCGTTGCTAAGAAAGTAACCAGCGTTTCTATGCCAAGTTATAAAGGATCTAGTCTCGAATTTACTAAAAATAATCTCGTTCAAATTGTTGGTATTAAAGAAGCCAATATTGAAGTTGTAGAAGTGTCGACAGCTCCTGATGGAACTGCTGAGGGTACAGTCGTTGAACAGAGTCCAAAAGCGGGTGAAAAGGTTGATTTGACTAAGACGCGTGTCAAGATTTCAATCTACAAACCAAAAACACCACCGTCAACGTCATCATCAGCACCATCCCAACGTGGAAACCAAGGTTCTACTACGACACCAAGTCAGGGGAACCAACAAGGAAATCAACGAGGGAATGCACCTGCTACTACTCAATCAAGTAGTGAGAGCAACCACGAAAATTCTCGTGATTAAACGAATCTTTGTCATGATTTCATGGCAAAGATTTTTTTTGACTCCAGATTTGTGATAGAATAGAGGGAGTTGATAAAAGGAGGAACGCATGGAAGAATCAAGAGAATTAAATGCCGTCATCGATGTGATTATGTTAGCTGGAACCATTCTTCTCAAAAGTGGCTCAGAGATTCATCGTGTAGAAGATACCATGATCCGGATTGCGCATTCGCAGGGGATTGTGGATTGCAATGTTCTTGCCATGCCTGCCGCTATCTTTTTCTCGATTGAAAATACCAATATTTCGCGAATGAAACGCGTGACCTCCTCTTCTTATAACATCGAAAAAGTCTGCGATGTCAACCAGATTTCTCGTCAGTTGGTTGGGGGGCAAATTGATTTAGAAACAGCCTTCAAGCAATTGACGGCTTTGCAAGCCCAACCGCTTCCTTATACCAAGTTGCAGGTGACTCTGGCTGCGACCTTTAGTGCTCCTTTCTTTTCGATTATGTTTAGTGGAAATATCTACGACGCACTTGGGGCAGGAGTGGCTACCTTATTTGGTTTTGCCTTTTCCCTCTATGTGGAGAAGTTTATCCGAATTCCCTTTGTAACAGCCTTTGCTGGAGCCTTTGTCTTTGGGATGATTGCCCAGTTTTGGGCTCGCTACACAGGCTTTCCTTCAACGGCAGATTTGATTATAGCTGGTGCGGTCATGCCTTTTGTACCAGGGATTGCCTTGACCAATGCGGTTCGTGATATTATGACCAACCACATAAACTCTGGTATGAGTAAGATGTTTGAATCTCTACTCATTACCCTTGCTTTAGGGGCAGGAACTTCTGTCGCCTTGGTATTGATGAATTAATATGACACTAACAACCTTTTTATTACAAGCAGTAGCAAGTCTTCTTGCTATCATCACTTTTTTAATCGTACTCAATGTTCAACGTTCTATGCTCTTACCAGGAGGAATTTTGGGCATGGCTGTCTGGCTAATCTATCTCTTGCTCAAGGAACCGACCAATGTTATTGTGGCTACTTTTATTGCAGCCATTATCGGTTCTTGTGTCAGCCAGATTTTAAGTATTCTTTATAAGACACCTGCTGTGGTCTTTATCTTAGCCATCTTGGCACCTCTGGTTCCGGGTTATCTCTCCTATCGGACAACTGCCTTTTTTGTGACAGGAGATTACAGTCATGCCATTGCTAGTGCAACCTTGGTTGTTATGTTGGCTTTGGTGATTTCCATTGGAATGGCTAGCGGAACAGTGATTCTTAGACTTTATTCTTACTTACGAAAACAGCATAAAAGTTAGATTCATAAGAGGCTTGATTTGGTGAATCAAGTCTTTTTTCTCTCTTTTACTGCCATTTGTGATAAAATAGTATTGAACGATTTTTTACATGAATGATAAAACAGAGGTAAATATGACAATCGGTATTGATAAGATTGGTTTTGCGACCAGTCAATATGTCTTGAAATTACAAGACTTAGCAGAAGCAAGGGGAATTGACCCTGAAAAATTAAGTAAAGGACTCTTACTCGAGGAGTTGAGTATTGCGCCCCTAACTGAGGATATCGTGACCTTGGCGGCCAGTGCAAGTGACTCTATTTTAACTGAGCAAGAAAGACAAGAAATTGATATGGTCATTGTGGCTACCGAGTCAGGAATTGACCAGAGTAAAGCTGCGGCCGTCTTTGTGCATGGTTTGCTGGGCATCCAGCCCTTTGCTCGTAGTTTCGAGATTAAAGAAGCTTGCTATGGAGCGACAGCTGCCCTTCATTATGCCAAATTGCATGTGGAAAATTCTCCAGAGTCCAAGGTCTTGGTCATTGCCAGTGATATTGCCAAATACGGTATTGAAACTCCAGGAGAACCCACTCAGGGTGCTGGAAGTGTGGCTATGTTGATTACACAAAATCCACGCATTATGGCCTTTAATAATGACAATGTGGCTCAGACCCGTGACATCATGGATTTCTGGCGTCCAAATTACTCTACAACTCCTTATGTAAATGGTGTCTATTCTACCCAACAATATTTGGATAGTTTGAAAACGACTTGGCTTGAATATCAAAAACGCTACCAGCTTACTTTGGATGATTTTGCAGCTGTTTGCTTCCACTTGCCTTACCCTAAATTAGCGCTAAAAGGCTTGAAAAAAATTATGGATAAGAGCCTGCCTCAAGAGAAAAAAGACCTCTTGCAAAAGCATTTTGACCAGTCTATTCTCTACAGTCAAAAGGTGGGGAATATCTATACAGGTTCCCTCTTCCTTGGACTTTTGTCTCTCTTGGAAAATACAGATAGCTTGAAGGCTGGGGATAAAATTGCTCTTTATAGTTACGGAAGTGGTGCTGTGGCTGAGTTCTTCAGTGGTGAATTGGTTGAAGGATATGAAGCTTATCTGGATAAAGACCGTTTGAACAAGCTCAACCAACGAACTGCCCTATCTGTTGCAGACTATGAAAAGGTCTTCTTTGAGGAAGTAGACTTAGATGAAACAAACTCTGCCCAGTTTACTGGCTATGAAAATCAAGATTTTGCCTTGGTTGAAATTGTTGACCACCAACGACGTTATAGCAAGGTTGAAAAATAATGAAGATAAGTTGGAATGGATTTTCTAAAAAATCATACCAAGAGCGCCTCGAGCTGTTAAAAGCTCAGGCGCTCCTTAGTCCTGAGAGACAAGAGAGTTTGGAGCAGGATGAACAGATTAGTGTGACTGTGGCAGACCAGCTGAGTGAGAATGTAGTGGGAACTTTTTCTCTGCCTTATTCGCTGGTCCCAGAGGTTCTCGTTAACGGTCAGGAATACACAGTTCCCTATGTGACAGAAGAACCGTCCGTGGTTGTTGCGGCCAGCTATGCCAGCAAAATCATCAAGCGAGCAGGCGGTTTTACTGCTCAAGTCCATGAGCGCCAGATGATTGGGCAGGTAGCTCTTTATCAAGTTGCTAATCCTGAACAAGCCCAAGAAAAGATTGCAAACAAAAAGACTGAGCTCTTGGAACTTGCCAATCAAGCCTATCCTTCTATCGTTAAACGCGGGGGTGGGGCGCGTGATCTACATATAGAACAGATTGAAGGCGAAACAGACTTTCTCGTTGTTTATCTCCATGTCGATACCCGAGAAGCTATGGGTGCTAATATGCTCAACACCATGCTAGAAGCCTTGAAACCAGTCTTAGAAGAACTCAGCCATGGGCAGAGTCTCATGGGAATCTTGTCCAACTACGCAACCGATTCTCTGGTGACTGCAAGTTGTCGCGTCGCCTTTCGATATTTGAGCCGTCAAAAGGATCAAGGACGAGAGATTGCGGAGAAAATTGCATTGGCTAGTCAGTTTGCGCAGGCTGATCCTTACCGAGCTGCTACTCATAATAAAGGGATATTTAACGGTGTTGATGCAATTTTGATTGCCACTGGTAATGACTGGCGTGCTATTGAGGCAGGGGCTCATGCTTTTGCCAGTCGAGATGGGCGCTACCAAGGTCTTAGTCAATGGACGCTGGACCTTGAAAGAGAAGAATTGGTCGGTGAGATGACCCTGCCCATGCCTGTGGCGACCAAGGGTGGCTCTATCGGTCTCAACCCTCGTGTAGCCCTCAGTCATGGACTACTGGGAAATCCTTCTGCTAAAGAATTAGCCCAGCTTATCGTGTCTATCGGACTTGCCCAAAACTTTGCGGCCCTCAAAGCCTTGGTGAGTACGGGCATCCAGCAAGGCCACATGAAATTGCAGGCTAAATCCTTAGCTCTCCTAGCAGGAGCTAGTGAATCCGAGGTAGTTCCCCTAGTCGAGCGCCTCATCGCAGATAAAACCTTTAACTTAGAGACTGCCCAGCGTTATTTAGAAAACTTAAGATCATAAAAAAACTCAGACGAATCGGTCTGAGTTTTTTTGTGTTTAAATACTTTTTCCTGGTAATAGAGTAACTGGTAAGAAGTAACCTGTTGTGGCAACTTCCTTGCCTTCAATCTTCTGCAAGAGAAGATCAACAGTGAGGCAGGCAATCTCTTCCAAGGGTTGCTTAATAGTAGCTAGTTGAGGGTAGTAATTCTCGATAAAGTAGGTTCCATCATAGCCGATGACCTTGAGCTCTTCAGGGACAGAAAAGCCCAGCTCCTGAGCAATTTTAATGACCAGAATAGCAGTCAAATCATCTGAAGCAAAGATGGCATCTGGCTTTTGTCGAGTCAAGATATTCTTGATTTCCATTT
>CAURTM010000076.1:0-5805 GCA_963527735.1 uncultured Streptococcus sp. | reverse complement strand
GTCCTGGTCTTGATCCACTTTCTTCCGCTGGAGAAGAAGGCACATCTTGACTTGGGTGAGTAGGTGCAGCAGGAGCTTTTCTCATAATCTCCTCTACAGCTGATAGAGAATCTTCCATTATCTCTTCTATCGACTGGTCATTCTTAGAAGAAAATTGAGGTTTTATTGAAGCTAAATTAACTTCCTCCTGATCTTCTTCATGTTTTTTAACTCGTTCTAAATCTCTCAGAATCTGCTCTTTAAAGCTTAATTTCTCTTCTTCTCTTGACTTTTCACTCAAAAGTTTTTCCTCCTTGTTGACAATCCATAATATTATATCTTAAAAGTCCAAGAAAAGCAACCTATGATACTTTTCCTAGTTTATTTTTTCGTTTCCCAGATCATATCATACCAAGTTTCCCCTGCAAAGGTTGACTGAGACAAGCCTTCATTGACAAATCCGTGTTTTTCATAGTAGGCGATGAGATAGTCATGACAGGTTAGGTTAATACCTTCTCTCTTATCCTCAAGAGCAACTTCTTTCAAGGCTGTCAGCAATTTCTGACCCAGTCCGAGGCCCTGTGCTTCTTTGGCAATAGAAAGACAGGTCACAGAGATATAGCCACCAGGCTCATGACTATAATCTTCTATCTCTTCTGTAAAAGACTGGTCTTGCAGATGGCGGTGGGGGCCAACTGGTCCTTCTATGTACCCCATGATTCTTCCTTCTTTTTCCGCAACCAGAAAAGAGGTCTGAATTTCTCGCAAATGTGCCTCAAAGACAGATCGAGGAATGGCTTCTTCAACCGAGAAATTCTCTAGTTCAATCTCGACGATACGATCCAAATCTTCTAATCTTGCTTGTCTGATTTTCATTGTGCCTCCAGATAAAAGGGATTAAACCAAATCATACTAAAACTCTGGCTAGTTTCATAAAGAGAAGTTTCTTCATCAATAAAACCGTTCATTTCAAAATAGGAAAGCAGCTCAGAAGGACTCTCCAAACGAATAGCTTTGTAATCCAGCTCAACTGCCACCTCTTTCAAGGCTGCAAGAAGAAGTGTTCCCAAGCCCTGTCTCTGATGGTCAGCCTCAATGACTAAAGAATGCACTTTTAGACATTGCGGATTGTCTGACTGGGGACTTGATAAAATATAGCCTAAAAGTTTATTTTCATCCCTAGCTAGAAGAAAGGTATCCGCACACTTACGGATACTTTCTTCTAAGATATGGGAAGTCAGATGCTTTTCAGCTGGATAAGACGAGGTTTGAATCGCCTCTATCTCAGCCAAATCAGACTTGCTTGCCTGAATGATCTTAATTGGAATTTCCATGGGAGCATCCTATTGAACATTGCTTGTCAAGTTTGACAAGAGACGCTCAAATGAGTATTCATAGGTTTGGATGTCTCCTGCTCCCATAAAGACATAGACAGCATTGTCATGGTCTAGGAGGGGAGAAACATTTTCAACAGTAATCACTTGGTGTTTCTTGTTGATTTTATTGGCTAGGTCTTCTACCTTGACATCTCCATGGTCTACTTCACGAGCTGACCCATAAATTTGCGCTAGGTAAACAGCATCTGCTTGGTTTAAAGCATGAGCAAAGTCATCTAACAAGGCAATGGTTCTTGTAAAGGTATGCGGTTGGAAGACTGCTACAATTTCCTTGCTTGGGTATTTCTGACGAGCCGCATCCAAGGTCGCAATAATTTCTGTTGGATGGTGGGCAAAGTCATCGATAATAACTGTATCATTGACAATTTTCTCAGTGAAACGACGCTTAACACCGGCAAATGTTTTCAAGTGCTCACGCACCAAGTTCAAATCAAATCCTGCTGTGTAAAGAAGACCAATAACGGCTGTCGCATTCATGATATTGTGACGACCAAAGGTTGGAATGTGGAATTGCCCCAAGTCTTGTCCACGGAAATGAACGGTGAAGGTTGAACCAGTTGTTGAACGAAGAAGCTCACTAGCTACAAATTCATTACCTTCTGCTTCAAAACCATAATAATAAATTGGTGCATCTGATGTAATTTTACGCAATTCTGCATCTTCACCATAGACAAAAAGACCCTTGGTAATTTGTTTGGCATAGTCGTTAAAGGCATTGAAAACATCCTCTAGACTTGTGAAATAGTCTGGATGGTCAAAGTCAATGTTGGTGATAATAGAGTATTCTGGATGGTAAGGCATAAAGTGGCGCTCATATTCGTCAGATTCAAAGACAAAATATTTGGCATTGGCTGAACCACGACCTGTCCCATCTCCGATTAAGAAGCTAGTATCTGTAATGTGAGACAAGACATGAGACAACATACCTGTCGTTGAAGTTTTTCCATGTGCTCCAGCTACTCCCATGCTAACAAAGTCACGCATAAAGCTACCTAGAAATTCATGATAGCGTTTGTAGCTGATACCATTTTGGTCTGCATAGGCAATTTCGACGTTGTTATCTGGACGGAAGGCATTTCCAGCGATAATTTCCATATCACCGTCTAGATTCTTTTCATCAAAAGGAAGAATGGTAATCCCTGCCTGCTCAAGACCACGTTGAGTAAAGTAGTACTTTTCAACATCTGATCCTTGAACCTTGTGCCCCATTTGGTGCAACATCAAGGCCAAGGCACTCATCCCTGATCCCTTAATTCCGATAAAATGATATGTCTTTGGCATGTTTTCTCCCCTATTCTGTAATTCTTGTCAGATTCAACTCTTGGGCAACCCGACGTTCTTGTTCTGTTTGTTTACTTTTTTTATTGTAGATTTGGCTCTTCTTTAGAAAATCATAGTTGTTTTTCTTTGGAGCAGGTGCTGACACTTCTTCATTCTTGGTAGGGATAGAATGAACTTCTTCCGCCAAGATATAATGAGACTGGGTCAATTTTTGGCTATATTTGACAAATTCACCAGGATTTTCCTTTTGGAAAGGCGCTGTCGGTTGATTGCCCTGTCTAAGAAGGCCAGATTGAGAATGACGTCTCGCACGGCTGAAATCCTGAGTTAAATAGTTAGCAGAGCGTTTCTTTTTCAAGTCTGCACGCGCTTCTTCACGCGCCACCTCCGCATAGCTCTTTCCTTCTTTTTTAACCCCTAAAGGAGCTTTTTTAGGTTTCTCGACTTGCTTTTCAATCGGTTTGACTGGTGTTTCTTCAGCAATAGGAGCCCATTCTAAATAATTTTTATCTCGATACTCACCCTTGATATTACTGATCAGATCAGACTCATCATACAAGTTCATGACTGGCATTTCAGTCAGCATGACCTCGTCATCTGACACCAATGGAAATCGTTCTTGTTTCATTTTCTATTTCCTTTCAACACTTCATTATAGCGTATTGTCTTGATTTTTCAAGTGCTGGCTTCAGAAATTCCCAAAATTTCTCTAATTTCTGCTAGGGTCAGACTGCCACGTGACTCTGTGCCATCCAATACTTGTGACACCAGATGTTTCTTTTGCTCTTGGAGTTCCTGAATTTTTTCTTCAATGGTTCCCTTGGTCACCAAGCGATAGACCTCAACCGTTTCTTCCTGACCCATCCGATGGGCACGGCCAATAGCTTGCGCCTCCACCGCAGGATTCCACCAAAGGTCAACCAAAATAACCGTATCAGCACCTGTCAGATTCAGACCGACACCACCAGCCTTGAGAGAAATCAGAAAGGCATCTCTTTCCCCTTGGTTAAAGGCCTTGGTCATGTCTTGCCTTTCCTTGGCTGGAGTTGAACCCGTAATTTTAAAAGATGTCAAGCCCAAGTCTGGCAGTTCTTGTTCTATTTTCTCCAACATTCCCTTAAACTGCGAAAAAATCAAGACACGGTGTCCACCGTCTGCCACCTGTACCAGCAGGTCTCGAAGACTATCCAGTTTGCCACTGGCTCCCTGATAATCTTCCATAAAGAGGGCAGGGGTGTCACAGATTTGGCGCAAGCGCATCAGACCAGACAAGATTTCCACACGACTTCGCTGAAATTCCTGGTCTGACACTTGAGCCAATCTATCTCTCATCTGTTGCAACTGGGCTAGGTAAATAGCCTTTTGCTGGTCTTCCAGTTCATTCTTATAAACCACTTCAATCAAGTCTGGCAATTCGGTCAGAACTTCTTCTTTCTTGCGCCGCATCACGAAAGGCTTGATAAACTGAGCAACGCGCTCAGCTGGTAATTTCATAAATTCTTTCTTGCTTGGCAAAAGTCCTGGCATGACGATTTGGAAAATAGACCACAACTCACCCAGATGGTTTTCAATAGGAGTTCCTGAAAGAGCAAAAACTGATGGTACCACAAATTGTCTCAAGGTCTGAGCAATCTTGGTCTGGGCGTTCTTCATGACCTGAGCCTCATCTAAGAAAAGGAAGTCAAAGGCCATTCCCTGATAAAGTTCACTGTCCTGACGGAAGGTAGCATAGCTTGTCACAAAGATTTGATGGCTCTCAGCAAGAATCTCTTCACGACTAGCTTTTAAACCATGAACAACTACCACATCCAACTGTGGAGCAAATTTCTGAAATTCATCTGCCCAGTTGTAAATCAAACCCGACGGAGCTAAAATCAAAACCCGACTTTCTTTTGACACTTGACTGGTCAAAAAAGCAATGGTCTGAAGAGTTTTACCAAGTCCCATATCATCAGCCAAAATCCCACCAAAACCATAATGATGGAGCATTTGCAGCCAGCCGATTCCCTTTTCCTGATAATCTCGCAAATCAGCCTGAACCTGAGTTGCTTGTCGAGGAAAGTCCTCTGGATGCGTCAAATCCTGGGCCAGATTCTGGAATTCTTGTGAAAAAGAAACACGGTCTCGCCCTTCAAAAAGATGAGCTAAACTGTAGGCCAAGGATTTCCGAGTCTGCAAGGAGCCATCTTTTAGTTCAAACTGCCCCAGTTCCTGTAGATTTTGGCGAATTTTCTTGGTTTCTTCATCGAAAAAGTAGACTTGATTAGACGAACCAATGTAAAAATCCTGATTGGCAACCAAGGCCTGCATGGCTTGGTCAATTTCCTCTTGGGCAATATCTTGGAAATCAAACTGGATTTCCAAGAGACCTCCCTTGGAAGCAATCTGCACTTGAGGGCTTGCTAGGTTATAGAGTTCTTCTAACTCATCTGATAGATCAACAGTCCCGAGTTTTTCAAAGACTGGAATGATTTCATGAAAGAAATGATAGACAGACTCTGCTTTTAAGGCCTGACGCCAAGATTGAAAATCAGCTTCAAAACCAGCTGCCAAACAGACTTGGAAAACTCTTTCTTCTAAGTCCGCGTCACTCGAAAATGGCAATTCTTCTAGCTCTTGTCGGCTTGATACCTGCCTATCCCCATAATCAAACTGAATTTCTAAACGAATCCGATTATCTTCTTCCCTGTCAAAGTAAAAAGAGGGTGCAAAAGTTTTGATTTGTAAACGTTCTGGAGCTGAAACGGTGCCCATCTGGCTAAAAAGAGTTAAACAGGAAGCCAACTTATCGCGGTCACTGCTATCAAATTGCAAGTATTTCTTTCCATGCTGATCCAAAGCCAACGCTTTGATTTCCTTGAGAAGACGTATCTGCTGGTCTGTTAGAAAATAAACCTGTCCTTTATGGAAAAGTACGGCTCCCTGGTAAAAGACATTGACTCTAGGACTCTCACTGATTTCCATTTCAAAATAATCCGAGTATTCTTTTACTATAAAGGCAAATAGATTAGCATCCGCATGCAAATCCTGAAAAAGCAGGATTTGGTAGCTATCTACTTGATGGTCAAATTGAAAATGGGGCAAGGTCATCAATAAATTCACACCCTGCTCAAAAAAGGTCAGAGGAAAAAAGAGGTGCCGACCTTGG
>CAURTM010000075.1:0-5853 GCA_963527735.1 uncultured Streptococcus sp. | reverse complement strand
CGGGTCTTCTATCTCGAAACAAGCCCCAGTTTAGGCGTTCGCTTGCTCCCTTATCAAGGTCATAAGTTGCTAACAGAACAGCTTCTCCTTGTCTTTCAGCTCGCTCTAGAATAGCTCCTGTTTCATCCGTCATAAAGGATGAACCGTAGAAGTCAAGACTGGAACTCTGCCCACCATTTTCCTCACTTGAAGTGACTTCTTCAAAGCCATAGCGATTGGCTGCAATGACTGGAACAATATTTGCTGCTGCGTGTCCTTGCATGGTACGTTGCCAATGACCACAACTATCTGTATCCAAAATCGGCTCTGAACCGATGGCTGTAGGATAAAAGAGCAATTCAGCACCATTTAACGCAAGACAGCGCGCTGTTTCAGGGAACCATTGATCCCAACAGATACCAATACCAATCTTGGCATAGCGAGTATCCCAGACCTTGAAACCTGTGTTACCGGGTGTGAAATAAAACTTTTCTTGATAATAATGATCATCTGGTATGTGGGTTTTCCGATAAACGCCCAGCACTTCCCCATCTGCATCAATGACGGCAATAGAGTTATACAAGACATTGCCATCTTTTTCATAGAAACTGATTGGTAAAACGACCTTTAGCTCCTTGGCAATGGTTTTAAAATGCTGAATAGCTGTATTGTCTGTCACCGACTGGGCATGCTGGTAGTAGTCATACTGACGTTCCTGACAGAAATAGGGACGTTCAAACAACTCGGGCAAGAGAATAATTTGTGCGCCTCGTTCTGCAGCCTGACGTACTAAACGCACTGCGGTTTGGATATTTGTTGCCACATCCTTAGCGCATTGCATCTGAATGGCTGCAACTCTTACATTTCTCATCTTTTTCTCCTATTCTGGGATTTGTTGGGTGATACAGTGGATATTGCCACCACCTAAGAGAATATCTCTGGCTGGTATTCCGACAACTTTACGGTCTGGGAAACACTTACTGAGGATATCTAAGGCTACTTGGTCGTTTACATCATCAAACTGTGGAACCAAGACAGCCTTGTTGGCGATATAAAAATTCACGTAGGAAGCTGCTAGTCGTTCACCTGCGTATCGCTCTTCTTCTCCTTCTTCATAGATGTAGCCTGGCAAATCCTCTTCTGTCACAACTTGTCGAACTGCAGGGATAGGCAATTTATGAATGGTGAAGTGACGACCTTTTGCATCTGTTTCCTTTTCTAAAAGCGCTAAATCAGCTGCTGACATGGCATATTGAGGATCGCTTTTGTCGTCTGTCCAAGCCAAAACAAGCTCAGCAGGACCAACAAAGGCAGCAACATTGTCAACGTGTTCATTGGTTTCGTCCTGATAAATACCATAAGGAAGCCAGATAACTTTTTCAGCTCCAAGACACTCTAATAAGGTACTCTCGATTTCTTCCTTACTAAGATGAGGATTGCGACCAGAACTAAGTAAGCAACTTTCAGTCACGAGAATGGTTCCTTGACCATCGCTGTGTATCGCTCCGCCTTCTAGGACAAAAGGTTTGGCATCGTAAACAGGCATTGCCAAGGCCTCAGCAAAACGACTGGCTACTTGGTCATCATCTTCATAGTCTTGATAAAGACCATCGACTGCACCACCCCAGGCATTGAAAGACCAGTCCACGGCTAATTTCTGGCCTTCATCATTGACAAGAATAGTCGGACCCGTATCTCTAGCCCAGGCATCATTGGTGGGAATGTCTAAATAAACAACGCTATCTCCAAGGTAGTCTTGAGCTTCAGCTAAGTAGTCTTGGTCCACCAAAAGATAGACTCTTTCCACTTCTGCTATGGTTTTTATAATCTGGCTAAAAGCCTTTTTAGCTGCCTTACCTTGATAAGGCCAAGATCCTGGTCTTGTAGGCCAAATCATCAAGGTTCCGTGATGGGGTTCGTACTCTGCTGGCATGTGATAGCCAAATTTTTTTGGACTGTCCATCATGATAATCTCCCTTTAAAGTCTTGATAGCCAAAGGCTTTGACTAAGCTGCATTCACCCTGCTCGTCCATAAGATAGAGACTTGGCAATCCAATACCATTAAAGGTATTATTTTTGACAAAGGAATAAATGGCCATGTCTTCGAAATAAAGTCTGTCTCCGATTTGGACTGGATTTTCAAAGCTATAATCACCAATCACATCGCCCGTCAGACAGGTATTGGAAGAAAGTCTGTAGGTATGGGCTTTTTCCTGTGCCTCAAAGCCATTTCTCAAAGGTGGACGATAGGGCATCTCAAGTACATCAGGCATATGGCAGGTCGCAGAGGCATCTAAAACCAAGATTTCCATACCGTTTTCTACAATATCTAATACCTCAGTTGCTAGATAACCTGCATTGAGCGCAATGGCTTCACCCGGCTCGATATAGACTTCAAGATTATAAATTTCTCGGATACGCTTAATCTCAGAAATCAGCAAATCCACATCATAATCTTCTCTTGTGATGTGATGACCACCACCCATGTTGAGCCATTTAACTTGATGCAAATAGGAACCAAACTGCGCTTCTACTGCTTTCAAAGTTGTCTCTAAATCATCTGCTCCCTGCTCGCAAAGGGTGTGAAAATGAAGACCGTCTACCAATTCCAGCAAATCACTAGGAATCTTGTCTAGAGTAACTCCGAAACGGGATCCAGGGGCGCAAGGATCATAGAGAGCGTGATCTCCTTGAGTTGAACACTGAGGGTTGAGGCGCAAACCCACGCTTACACCAGCTTCACGACAACGGGCCCCATGTTTACGCAATTGTCTCTCTGAGTTAAAGACGATATGGTCTGTTATCTCCAGCAATTCTTCCAAGTCTGCATCCTTGAAAGCAGGCGCAAATACATGGACTTCTCCTGGAAATTCTTCTCTAGCTAGCTTGGCCTCGTATAGACCACTAGCCGTCGTACCAGACAGATACTGGCTAATCAAGGGATAGGTTTTGTAGAGGGAATATGCCTTCTGAGCAAGTAAAACCTTGCAACCAGCTTCTTCTTGAACATATTGTAGGATACGGCAGTTGGCTTCTAACTTGGCTAAGTCAATAACATAGGCTGGTGTTGGTACTTGTTCTAACTTCATTAGTCCACCATTTGTGGATTCTCAACCACAACCCAAGGTAAACCATACTCATTCAATGCTTCCATGAATGGATCTGGATCCAACTCTTCAAGGTTATAAACTCCTGGTTGTTTCCAAGTGCCATCCATAACTAATTTTGTCCCAATCATGGCTGGAACGCCTGTCGTGTAAGAAATTGCTTGTGAACCAACTTCTGCGTAACATTCCTGATGGTCACAAACATTGTAGATGTAAATGGTCTTTTCAACACCATCTTTGACACCTGTAAAGATACAACCGATATTGGTTTTACCAACCGTGCGTGGACCAAGGCTTGCAGGATCTGGAAGTAGCGCTTTTAAAAATTGAATCGGAACGATGTCTTGTCCATTAAAGTTAATAGTATCCGTACGAAGGAGACCGACATTTTCCAAACATTTCATGTGCGTCAAGTATGATTGACCAAAGGTCATAAAGAAACGAATGCGTTTGACACCTGGAATGTTCTTGGCCAATGATTCGATTTCTTCATGGTGAAGGAGATACATGTCTTTTTGTCCAACTTGAGGGAAATCATACTCACGCTTGATAGACATAGCTTCGACTTCGACCCATTTTCCATCTTCCCAGTAAGAACCTGGAGCAGAAACCTCGCGTAGATTGATTTCTGGGTTGAAGTTGGTCGCAAATGGATAACCGTGGTCACCGCCATTACAGTCTAAAATGTCGATATAATGGATTTCATCAAAATAGTGTTTGAGGGCATAGGCTGAAAAGACACTAGTCACACCTGGATCAAAACCAGAACCAAGAAGAGCGGTCAAGCCAGCTTCTTTGAATTTCTCCTGATAAGCCCACTGCCATGAGTAGTCAAAGTAAGCAGTAAAACCAAGTTCCTTACAACGTTTCTCATAAATAGCACGCCATTCAGGATCTTCCGTATCCTCGGCTTCGTAGTTGGCTGTATCGATATAGTGAACACCTGTTGCCAAACAAGCATCCATAATGGTTAAATCTTGATATGGTAAAGCTACGTTCAAAACAGCTTCTGGTTTGTAGCTTTCAATCAGGGCAATCACTTCTTCTACCTTGTCAGCATCAAGAGCAGCTGTCTCAATCTTTGTACTTGTTTTGCCTTCCAGTTTCGCTTTCAAGTCATCACATTTTGACTTGGTACGGCTAGCAATCATAATTTCTGTAAATGTTTCGCCATCTTGACAAATCTTTGAAATAGCAACTTGGGCAACGCCCCCACATCCAATAACTAGTAAACGACTCATTTTTTTCCTTCCTCTTCTTCTAAAATGTCCTCAACATACTTGGGCAACATAAAGGCTCCCACGTGTAAGTTTGCAGTGTAGTATTCTGTGAAAAGCTGGCGTTTTTTCCAGCCTTCCTTGTCAAAATCTTTGACAGGGTGGTATTTTTTCGATGCAAATCCAAACAACCAATAGCCAGCTGGACTGGTTGGGATATGGGCCTGATAAACTCGACTGATTGGAAAGGCTTGATTAACCTTGCGGTGCATGCTTCGGCAAGCTGACTCATCTTCGTCAAAGAAGGGACTTCCATGCTGGTAGATCATGATACCATCTTCCTTGAGAGCTCGATAACTATTACCGTAAAATTCCTTTGTAAAGAGCCCTTCCGTATGTCCAAATGGATCTGTTGCATCGTTGATGATAATATCGTAGTCATCTTCACAGTTTCGCAAAAAGCGTAGCCCATTTTGGTAGTAAATGGTAACACGAGGATCATCTAGCCCTGCAGCAAAGTCTGGGAAATACTCACGACAGACTTCAACTAGCATCTCATCTGGTTCCACAATGTCGATTTGTTCCAATTCTGGATAAAGTGTTAATACTTGGGCAACACCTCCGTCACCACCCCCAATAACCAAGACTTTCTTGGGATTTGGGTGGACAGCCATGGGAACGTGAACGGTCATTTCATTGTAGACAAAATCATCCGCATCTGAGAACAAGACGTGCCCATTTAAAATTAGTATTTTTCCAAAAGCTGGCGTATCCAAGACTTCGATATCCTGCCATTCACTTTTACCAGCGTAGAGTTGCTTGGCTGTTCTCAGGGACAATTTCACATCTGGAGTATGAACTTCAGAAAACCATAAATCCATCTAGTTCTCCTTTCTCTTAATGACGTTGATGTGATTGACCTCTGGATCTTCCGTCCCTTGGAGGGAGCAACCACGTTCCTTGGCAAATTGGATATAGTCTACAATTTCACGTGTAATGCGTTCCCCAGGAGCCAAGATAGGGATTCCTGGAGGATAACACATGACAAATTCCCCACAGACTTGTCCAACAGACTCATCCAAGATTAAACTTTTTCTCTCTGAATAGAAGGCTTCTTGTGGAGACAGCACTAACTCGGGCTGGATATATTCTCCAGCTATCAAGTCCTTCCCATCTCGTGAGTATAGTCTCTTGATATCAGCCAAAGCACCGACCAAGCGCTCGATGTCTTGGATACGGTCACCAATCGAAATATAGGCCAAGATATTGCCAATATCACCAAACTCAATCTGAATGTCGTATTCGTCTCGTAGGAGGTCATAAACCTCGATACCTGTTAAGCCAATACCCTGAGTGTAAACTGACAGCTTGGTTACATCAAAATCGCATACCGACACACCATCTATTAACTCTTTTGAGTAGGCATAGTAGCCACCTATGGCATTGATTTCACGACGAGCATACTCGGATAGCTCAATGACCTTCTCAAAAGACTCTTTACCACGAAGGGCCAAGTTGCGACGTGAAATATCCAAACTAGCCATCAACA
>CAURTM010000074.1:0-5890 GCA_963527735.1 uncultured Streptococcus sp. | reverse complement strand
CGTCCATTTTCTTCACCATTCCTTATGACAAAGGCTGGTCTGCCTACCAAGATGGGAAGAAAATAGAAATTAAACAAGCTCAAACTGGATTTATAAAAGTTGACGTTCCTAAGGGAAAAGGAACTATTACACTTTCCTTTATTCCCAATGGTTTTGTTATTGGAGCAATCTGTTCCTTTACTTCTCTTTTACTATTTGGAATCTATAATCACAAACGAAAAGCATCTAAGACATAAAAAATCGACCAGTTAATCGGTCGATTTTTTTAATCTTCTTCCATTTTCTTAGGTTGATAGGCTAGCATACCTAAACAAATAAATAGTACTAATATAACGGCAAGGAAAATGACTTGATGATGAATATTTCCTGTCATAGAGATTGTTTGTCGTAATCCCGAAACTGAATAACTCATTGGTAACCAAGGATTAATGGCTCTAAAGAAATCATTTGTCAAAGCAAGTGGATAAGTACCTGCACTTGATGCTAACTGTAATAAAAGCAAAATAAGAGAAAAGAAAGCTCCTATACGGCTATTCCATGTTGTTAAAGCGGTCACCATGGACATGAATACTAAACTTGTTAGGATAATGAGAATAAATGTTCTCATCTCATGATTAGCCGTTAGACCAATAAGATGAACTCCTCCATATACCAAAATTCCTGCTAAAACAGCTATAATACCATTTATTTCAGCTCGAGATTTCAACCAAGCCCAACGACTCTCTGGATGACGTCCTGAAGGCAACTTCGCAAAGATCATATTCGTTGATATTGCTGCAACAAAGAGAGCAACTGATATCATATAAGGAGCCATTGCAATTCCATTTACAGGAACTTGGTCATTGTCAGTTTTGGAGAGACTGAGTGGATTTGACAAAATCTCTGCATTTTTAGATTCTGTTGATGCTGACTTGAGTTGATCACTAGCATTACCTAGTCCTTGTCCCAAAGAAGCAACTCCTGTCTGTAAACCTTCCAATCCAGAAGTTAACTTTGTTCCACCTTCTGCAAGTTTCCCAGATCCATCTGCCAATTTATTAGCTCCACTTTCTAATTGAGAAGCACCTGAAATTAACTGACTGGATTTGTCAGCTAGTTGGCTAGATCCTGACTGCAATTTATCAACTCCTGCTATCAATTCTTGACTCTTTTGATTCAATTGGTTAGAGCCAGTTGATAATTTTTCAATACCAGACACTAATTCTGGAGTTTTTTCAACTAATTGACCAACTCCTGCTGTCAAGTTAGAAGATTTTTGTGTCAAGGTAGTTGAGCCTGAAACTAGTTGATCCAAACTACCTGTCAAGGTGGAATTCTTTTCACTTAGTTGACTTGCGCCTTGAAAAACTTTATCAACACCTGTATTATATACCTTTACACCTAATGCAATCGACTGACTGTCAGGAACTAATTTGCTAGTAACAGCTCCTTGTATCTCTGTTAATCCACTTGACAATCCTGTCAAAGAAGTAGAAGCAATAGGTAATACTTGATTAGCTTGATTTTTTAATGTCGAAAGATTAGAAGATTGATTTTGTAAGTTTTCCAAACTTCCCTGTAAACCTTGTACTAAAGCTACAATTGACTGAGCCGATTGAATACTATCAGTCGAATTTTGAGATACAGAAGCACTTATCTCAGCTTGTTGCTCACTTGTCAAAGATTGATAAGCTGCTGTCGATTGAATATTGGCTAATGTAGTCGCTTTATCAGACTGAGCACTTGCTAACATTTGATTAGAAAGAGATGCTATACTTGATAAAACAGAATCTAATTGTTTTGTATCTCCAACATCAATATTTTGAATAACTTGATTTAACTGATTCAGACCAGAAGATAATTGATTAATTTGATCTTTTTTCCCAGACGAAGCATCTAACTTGCTAGAAAGTTGTTGAATCCCTTCACTTAATTGCTCCATCCCCATTCGAAGTGTAGCTGATTGATTAGATAACTGACTAGCACCTGTTGCAAGATTTCCCACTCCGTTTGTATAAGCACTAACACCAGATGAAAATTGATTAAGACCAGTATTAAGCTGAGAAACACCGCCAGTATAGGATTCTACACCAGTATATAACTGATTGATTCCTCTTACTAATTCAGGACTTTTAGAAGATAATTGACCTAACCCGCTATCTAATTGACTCACTGCACCAGTATATGTAACTAAACCACTATTAAAATTTCCTAAGCCAAGATGAAGTTGTTCAACACCAGAAACATAAGTAGATAATCCTTTAGTAAACTGCTCCGTTCCATTTGAAAATGTTAAACTTGAATCTGCTAAAGAGTGTAGGTTAGTAGTTAATGTTTGACTTCCTGCCACTAACTGATTCGCTCCATCAGTTAATTTTTCACTACCAGAAGCTGCTTGACTCATACCATCCTTTAAATCGACCATTTTGTTGAATAAGGCTTTAGTATAGGTCTCGGTTACATTGGTAGAAACACTCTGCTTTAATTGTGTCATAGCAGAATCGCTCATCTTGCTGGCAATAAAGCTATGACCACTTGAAGTCTGATAATCGATTTGCATTTGCTCTGGATGATCCGTTAAAATAGAAGCTGCTTTTTCAGATAAATCACTGGGTAAAGTCACTACCATATAGTAATCGCCATCTTCCAATCCCTTCTTTCCTTCATCTTCATCCACGAAATGAAAATCCAAGGTTTTATTTTCTTTTAAATTGGACACCATGTCTTTTCCTATTGCCATAGTATTACCATTATAGGAAGCCTCTTTATCATTATTGACAACTGCCACAGGTAAGTCAGACAATTGCCCATATGGATCCCACATTGAGGATAAAAATATGATATTGTACAGAGCTGGAATAAGAGAAATCCCTATCATGACAATAATAAAGGTTGGTTTTTTAAAAATTGCTTTCCATTCTTTAAACATAGTTTCTCCTTTTTTAAACATATTGTCTAAAATTTTGATATAATAGATTATACAATAAAAAATCTAAATTACAAGATAAAAAATCCATTTTTAGACATATAGTCTAATTTGTTTACAAGGAGGAAATATGAAAGAAAGTAACAAACGCTTAAAAACAAAGCGAACTATTGAAAATGCTATGGTAAAATTACTGATTGAACAGCCATTTGATCAAATTTCTACTGTCAAGTTAGCAGAAAAGGCCGGAATTAGTCGTTCCAGCTTCTATACTCACTATAAGGATAAGTATGATATGATTGAGCACTATCAAAGCAAGCTATTTCATACATTTGAATATATTTTTCAAAAACATGCTCATCACAAAAGAGATGCTATTCTAGAAGTCTTTGAATATCTAGAATCAGAACCACTTCTGGCTGCCCTTCTTTCTGAAAATGGGACTAAAGAAATCCAAAATTTCTTACGAAATAAACTTCATATCATGCTCAGTACAGATTTACAAAAGCGATTTATGCAACTGAATCTCAATACCACTGAATTAGAATATAGTAGCATCTATCTAACTCATGCACTTTTTGGTGTCTGCCAAACTTGGATTGCACACGGAAAAAAAGAAAGTCCTCAAGAAATAACAGACTTCCTTATGAAGATGCTTGGTGATACAAATTGATACAAAAAGAGGAACACAGTTGTGTTCCCTTTTATCTATACTCCGCCAGTAGGACTCGAACCTACGACATCATGATTAACAGTCATGCGCTACTACCAACTGAGCTATGGCGGATAAAATAGTCCGTACGGGATTCGAACCCGTGTTACCGCCGTGAAAAGGCGGTGTCTTAACCCCTTGACCAACGGACCTTCTATCTGTAGCAGATATAACCATTATATCAATTTCTTACTAATTGTCAATCACTTTTGAGATTTTTTCTCTAAAATATCTTTCAATTTTCTAATTTTTAACCTTGAAATAGGACAGCGATGATCTTCATAGAAAACAACTTCTAGATTCTTTCGATCAATTTCTCTGATATTGCCTATATTTACCAAAAATGACTTATGAGGAGAATAAAATCGCTGAGTATGTTTGTCCTTTTCCTGAATATCTGTCATTGTTCCATAGAACTCTTTTGCAAAATTCTTACCAATAATGCGCAATTTATGAGAGACTCCTGTTGTTTCAATATACAAAATATCATGGTAAGGAATTTTTAAATCATTTCCCTTGTAATTGTAGTCGAAATAATCTACAACATCTTCATTTTCAAGTAACATACTCTTCGTGTAGAAGATATTTTGCTCAATTCGCTTCTTAAACATCTCATCATTGATATCCTTATCAACAAAATCTAGGGCTGATACCTGGTATTTATAGGTTAGAGTCGCAAACTCTGATCGACTGGTGATAAAGACGATAATAGCGTAAGGATTGTAATGACGAATGAGCTGAGCCACTTCAAATCCCTTTTTCTCAATTCCATGAATATCGATATCTAGGAAATAAAGCTGATTTACTTCATCATTTTCAATGTATTCTTCAAATTCACGGACTTTTCCCGTTGTCTTGTATGATATTGGAATATTCGATTCTTTCGAAATTTCATCCAATATTCTCTCTAGTCTCACTTGATGTTCAATAACATCCTCTAAAATTAAAACTTTCATTCAAATTCCCTCTTAAATCTAATGATTTGTCTAAATGTACTGCCTTCCATCTCTGTTTCTAAAATGATATTGTTGTACTTATCTAGTAGTTCTTTCACATTATTTAATCCGACTCCGCGGTTTCTTCCCTTAGTGGAGAATCCTAAGGCAAATAGATCTCCTGAAGGAGTCATCGTCATTTTACATGAATTCTGAATCACAATCACTGTTTCAGTTTCCATCTTAATAACTGCTACTTCCATCTGCTTTTTATAACTATCAGCCGATCCTTCGACAGCATTGTTCAATAAAACGCTCATAATACGAACCAAATCCAATAGTTCAATTGGGAGCTTAGTAATCGTATCTTTTACTTCCAGTGTAAACTCTACACCATTATTTCGAGCATAAACAATGGACTGTGCAACCAAACTTCGTAAAGCTGAATCCTCTATGTTGTTCAAATCAAAGTAAGTGTACTTATCTGAACGCAGTTTATGATTAGCTTTGACCAAAACTTTATTGTAAACTCTGTCAATTTCCTGTAAATCACCACTGTCAATTGCCATCTGCATGCTGACAAGCATCCCAGCATAATCATGTCGAAATCCACGGATTTCATTATACAGACCGACAATTTCATCTGTATAATTCTGTAAATGTTTCTGTTCAAATTTCTTCTGCTTCAAAGCAATCTCTTTCTCCATTTGTTCTTTATGCGAATTCATTGCAAAGAAGGTCAAAAGGAGAGAAATAAAGACAATAGATGACAAAATACTTCCAAAACTATTCAAATGTTTAATCGTACTTACCATATCTGAAACGAAAGATGCAACATGTAACAGTAGTAAAGCAAAAAATACTTTTTTCAAGAAAGGATAGAGGTAATCTTTGTCAAAATAGTTTAGTTCTAAATGGAAATAACGAATGATTGTTACGATAACGACATAAGTCAACACCGTTACAACTAAAAAGAATAGGTCATAATATTGTAAAACAAAATTGTCTCCTGTTAGAGAAGAAAAAGTTACAGACAGAAAGGTATGAGTGCTCTCATATAAAAGAGATAGTAGTAAACTTAGGAATAGTCCTCTATCCCTCTCATACTGTTTAATCCATTTAAAATAGGAATATAGCATCAAAGGAAATAAAAATGTTACAATCCCTAATTCATCTAAATGTAGAAGATAAAAGGGAAGGCTAAGTACTATTTCTACTAGTAATGTATAAGCACCAAAAACGTATAGTTCCTTTGTTTTTATTTTACCTTTGCAAATTAAACTGTAACTGTGACTAATAATAAAAAAATATAATATAAAATCTACTACTAAGAAAAAA
>CAURTM010000073.1:0-5932 GCA_963527735.1 uncultured Streptococcus sp. | reverse complement strand
ACCTGGCTTATTTTTGCAAAAGCCATTATTTCAAATCCTCCAAAAATTGATAAAGATTGGTCAACCCTTTGCTCATAACATCAATTTCTTCCTTACTCATACCATCAATGATTTTTTCAACCATGGCCTTGTGGAAGCGTTTATGTAGCCTATGAACCAAGCGACCCTTCTTTGTCAAATGCAGATGCACCACACGTCGATCCTGCTCTGAGCGAATGCGTTCAATGTAACCCTTGCGTTCAAGATTATTCAGACTCGTCGTAACCGTCCCAAGAGTCACCATCAACTCTTTCGACACTTGACTTGGCGTCACATCTGGGAATTTTCCAATTACATCGATTGTATGTACTTCTTTGATGGAGATATCCTTGAAACGACTACCCCTCAAGCTAACTTCCTCAATAACGAGGACATTGTTAAATATAGATGTTAAATATTCATTAATTCGTTGGTAGTCCAATCTCTTTTCCCTCCTTTTCAAAAAGCTTTCACAATCAAAACATTTGACAAAAAAATTATATCAAAGTTCAAAGAACAGTGCAAGTATTTTTTTATTTTCCAGTAAATTTCGGTCTTCTTCTCTCCGAATGGGCCCGAACTCCCTCTTTAAAATCCTCTGTTTGGGCCAAGGATTCCTGTAGCTTCAATTCTAAAGCAGCATAATCTTGCCAATCTTTAAATTGGCTCTCCCAAACCAACTTCTTAATGGCAGCATAGGAATTGCTTGAACCACGTCTTAATTTTTTAAGAAGCTGTTCTCTGGTTTTTTCTAACTTATCAGCTTCAGAAATACGGTAAACCAGCCCCCACTCCAGAGCTTTTTCTGCGTTCAAAGCCTCACCTGTCATAGCTAGTTGAGCAGCACGCGTCACACCGATACTGCGGCTCAAGAGATGAATTCCTCCTGCATCTGGAGCCAAGCCAACGCCAACAAAGGCTTGGATAAACTTAGCCTTATCCGTTGCAAGACAGAAATCTGCCGCAACAGCCATATTGGCTGCGGCACCTGCAACAGCACCGTCAACTTCCATTAAAACAGGCTTTGCAATTTGCTTGATTTTATAAGAAATAGCATTGACCAACTCTGCGATTTTTGTCAATGATGGAATATCATCCTCATCCACTGCCCGCTTCATCTCTACCAAATCTCCCCCAACAGAGAAGACTTTGCCATTCGCGTTGATTAAGACAAAATGCACAGCTGAATCCTCTTCCGCCAGAGTCAAGGCTTCTAAAATTTCCTCACACATAGGAATATGAAAACCATTCGCGACCTCAGGACGATTCAAGGTAAGGATTGCCAAATCCTCTTCAAGCTGATAAATAATGTGTTCCATCTGGACTCCTTTTTATTTTATAAGCAGTTTAAATTATTTTATTTCCAAAGTATATCTTGTTTAGGAGCAGAAAGCAAGAAAAAATTGACTGAAAGTGTCTCAGCCGATTAGAAAGGCTCGCTTTATCCTAGAAAGCATCTTATTTTCTTCATTGAAAAAAGGTTTTCTTTCTGCTATAATCGTATAAAATACTTACTTTAGGAGTTCTTATGAAAGTTGTTAAATTTGGAGGTAGCTCTCTTGCCTCTGCTAGTCAATTAGAAAAAGTTTTAAACATCGTAAAAAGCGATCCAGAGCGTCGTTTTGTAGTCGTTTCTGCGCCTGGTAAACGCAATGCTGAAGATACTAAGGTTACGGATGCCTTGATTAAATACTACCGCGACTATGTTGCTGGTAACGATATTAGCAAGAGTCAAAACTGGATTATCGACCGCTATGCTGCTATGGTTAGTGAACTAGGGCTAAAACCAGCTGTTTTAGAAAAAATTTCTAAAAGCATTCGCGCCTTGGCCACTCTTCCTATTGAAGAAAATGAATTTCTCTACGATACTTTCCTAGCAGCGGGTGAAAACAACAATGCTAAATTGATCGCAGCCTACTTTAATCAAAACGGGATTGATGCACGCTATGTGCACCCTAGAGAAGCTGGTATTGTGGTCACAAGTGAGCCTGGTCACGCTCGCATCATTCCATCAAGTTATGACAAGATTGAAGAATTGACAAATGCAAATGAAGTCCTTGTCATTCCTGGTTTCTTTGGAGTTACCAAGGAAAATCAAATCTGTACCTTCTCACGTGGAGGATCAGACATTACAGGTTCTATTATTGCCGCAGGTGTTAAGGCTGACCTCTATGAAAACTTTACAGACGTTGATGGTATCTTTGCAGCCCACCCTGGTATTATCCACCAACCACACTCGATTCCTGAGTTGACCTACCGTGAAATGCGTGAGTTGGCCTATGCAGGCTTCTCAGTCCTTCATGACGAAGCTCTTCTTCCTGCCTACCGTGGAAAAATTCCTCTGGTTATCAAGAATACCAACAACCCTGACCATCCAGGTACTCGTATCGTTCTAAAACACAGTAGTGATGAATTTCCAGTTGTGGGAATTGCCGGTGACTCAGGCTTTGTCAGCATTAATATGTCGAAATACCTCATGAACCGTGAGGTTGGATTTGGACGCAAGGTTCTGCAAATCCTTGAAGATCTTAACATCGGTTGGGAACATATGCCAACAGGTATCGACGATCTTTCAATCATTCTCCGTTCTCGCGAACTAACTCCTATCAAGGAAGAAGAAATCCTTCGTCAGTTGGTTCAAAAGGCTGAAGTAGACCATGCAGAAATCGAACACGACCTTTCAATCATTATGATTGTTGGAGAAAAAATGAAGAGTCATATCGGAGTAACTGCTACTGCGACACGCGCTTTATCTGAAAACAAGATCAACATCCAGATGATGTCTCAAGGTTCTAGTGAAGTTTCTATCATGTTTGTTGTCAATAAAGACCAAGAGAAAGCAGCTATTAAAGCCCTCTACAATGCCTTTTTTGGAGAAAGTAAGGAAGACTAATCATGGCCCAATCACTTAATAAAACAGTGCTTCTCAGCACGACAGGTACTTCCTACCTCTCTATAGCTGGGAAAGTTGGGAAATTCCTTGTCGGAGATCAGGCTCTGGAATTTTACCCAGATGTCAATGTCGAACAATTTATCCAGATTCCTTGGAGCCATATCAATCAGATTGGAGCCAATGTCACTGGACGAAAAATCAGTCGCCACTTCGAAGTCTTTACAGACAAAGGAAAATTCCTCTTTGCTTCAAAAGACTCAGGTGCTATTCTCAAAATTGCACGCGAAAAGCTGGGAAATGACAAGGTCGTCAAACTTCCTACCCTGATTCAGACCATTGGTCAAAAATTTAAAAATCTATTTGCAAAAAAGTAGAAACTTTAGTATAATCATAGCAACGGATAAGTAGGTTATCTTCTTCTTTCAGAAAGTCTGCGGGTGCTGCGAGCAGATAGGAGGGATAGGTGAAATTCTACCGTTAGTAACAATTACATACACAATCAAGTGCACACCTGTGAAGTTGGATGGAACCGTGGCCCTGCCACTCCAACGCTTTGTCAGGTGTGCTTTTTTCATAAAGGAGTTCTTATGTTAGATATCAAACGTATTCGTACAGACTTTGATGCTGTCGCAGAAAAATTGGCTACACGTGGTGTAGATGCTGCTATCTTGAATGAGATGAAAGAAATCGATGCTAAACGTCGTGACATCTTGGTCAAGGTTGAAACTCTAAAAGCAGAACGTAACACAGTTTCTGCTGAGATTGCCCAAGCTAAGCGCAACAAAGAAAATGCAGATGACAAGATTGCTGCCATGCAAACTCTATCTGCTGAGGTCAAAGCCTTGGATGCTGAATTGGCAGAAATCGATGCTAAATTGACAGAATTTACCACTACTCTTCCAAACATCCCAGCTGACAGCGTTCCTGTTGGGGCTGACGAAGACGACAATGTGGAAGTTCGCCGTTGGGGGACTCCACGCGAGTTTGACTTCGAACCAAAAGCCCACTGGGATCTTGGTGAAGACCTTGGTATTCTTGACTGGGAACGCGGTGGTAAGGTAACAGGCGCTCGCTTCCTCTTCTATAAAGGCCTCGGTGCTCGTTTGGAACGTGCTATCTACAACTTTATGTTGGATGAGCATGGCAAAGAAGGCTATACTGAAGTTATCACGCCTTACATGGTTAACCACGATTCTATGTTTGGTACTGGTCAATATCCAAAATTCAAGGAAGATACTTTTGAATTGAGCGACAGCAATTATGTCCTTATTCCTACAGCTGAAGTTCCTCTGACAAACTACTACCGTGATGAAATCCTGGACGGCAAAGACCTGCCAATCTACTTCACTGCTATGAGTCCATCATTCCGTTCTGAGGCTGGTTCTGCTGGTCGTGATACTCGTGGCTTGATTCGTTTGCACCAATTCCACAAGGTTGAAATGGTTAAATTTGCCAAACCAGAAGAATCTTACGAAGAATTGGAAAAAATGACAGCCAACGCTGAAAACATCCTTCAAAAACTTAACCTTCCATACCGTGTCGTTGCTCTCTCTACTGGAGATATGGGCTTCTCAGCTGCTAAAACTTACGACTTGGAAGTTTGGATCCCAGCGCAAAACAATTACCGTGAAATCTCAAGCTGTTCAAACACAGAAGATTTCCAAGCCCGTCGTGCCCAAATCCGTTACCGTGATGAAGCAGATGGCAAGGTGAAACTCCTTCATACCTTGAACGGTTCTGGACTTGCAGTTGGACGTACAGTGGCTGCTATTCTTGAAAACTACCAAAATGAAGATGGTTCTGTGACCATCCCAGAAGCTCTTCGTCCATACATGGGTGGAGCTGAAGTTATCAAACCATAAAAAATAAGGTTTAGCTATTTCTAGCTAGACCTTTTTTCGTAACCAATTCAGATAAGCGCCTAATACAAAGAGCAAAATGATTAGGCAAATAACAGTTTCAGCCACTACCAAATAATCCAAAAATGGAAGTTTCAAGATTCCCTGAGCCATCTTGAGCGAGGTAGCTGTGATAATGGTTGGGAAGGTGAGGGCTGAGAAGGCTGGTTGAAAACCTTGTTTTAAAATGTTGGGCAGGCGAGTTAAAACAAAGAAAAAGAAGGATTGAGAAGCCAAGAGCATGACAATCAAGACCCAAGTCGGCAGGCTGGCACCTCCAACTCGAACCAGAGAAGCCAAGAGTAGAGAGAAGGGAGCACAGTAGATTCCTTCTTGTCCAAGCATGGCTACTGGGAGCGGATGTTTCTTTAAATCACTATAAATAAGCGGGTAGAGATAGAAGGTTAGGAGAAAACCAAAACTCAAGGTCGCATAGGCAATTTCGATGATGCCTACCAGAGGATAGGTCAAGGCAGCCACCGCTATCCCAACATAGAGAACCGTCCAGCTAGGAGTCGCATGAACCCTCCGACCCGGATAAGCAAACTTGATGGTGAAACCAGCAATCAAGGCCAAATCCAAGAGAAATGAAAACCACCAGAGCCCTTGCGCTACTAAAGGAAGATGAGAAAACACACGAAAAACATAGGTAGATAAAATCATCCCAGCCATAGGAAAGGTCGCCATGCCTGACAAAAGAGGAGGCTTGGTCAATTCCTGCTTGGTTTCCTTCCAATGAAAGAGATGCAAAAGCAGAAAATAGATCCACAAAAGCAAACCAGTCATACTAAAAAGATGGGATAGAACCGGCAACGTATCTAAAATAAGATTTCCAGCTCCTGCCAAACCTAGCAAACAACCTGAAAATACTAAGGGGAGTTTTTTCATCCTAACCTCCAATAATCATGTTAGTTTCAGTATATCATAAAAGCTCTTAAATGAGGACTTAATACTCATCGAAAATCTCTTCAAACCACGTCAGCTTCTATCTGCAACCTCAAAACACTGTTTTGAGCAACCTGCGGTTAGCCTCCTAGTTTGCTCTTTGACTTTCATTGAGTATTAAAAAAAAAAACGAAGTCCGATTATTTCAGACTTCATTTTACTCAGATATGAATTAAGC
>CAURTM010000072.1:0-5979 GCA_963527735.1 uncultured Streptococcus sp. | reverse complement strand
ATAGAGGATACTGTAGTCTAAATCAATAGAATCTAAAAAGAAGTAGTCGTGTAGAGTCCTATTTTTCAGCTTTTCGGGAAGTTTTTGAGGAATATAGGCCAGTGACTGATAGTCAGACTGGATGTCTCCCCTGATAGTGAAATCAGGTAAAGTTTCTCCCATTAAAGTTTTAAGTAAGGTTGATTTGCCATTTCCTTCTTCACCAATAATAGCAACCTTTTCCCCGTCTTGGATAGTGATGGTTAGGTCAGATACAAGATCTCGTAGATCTTTGTTTTGAGTGATGGTCAGGTGATTGATTTTTATCATATGATTGCCCTTTCTAGAATGTCAATAGTGCATAACAAAAAGCTCTACTTTACCTAGTAGAGCCAAAGTTTATGTCAAAAAAACTCTATTAACATGCCAGAAAAAGAGCATAAAAGAGCACACAAAAAGAGACAAAAACAAGATCTACTAAATAAAGGTTCTTTATTTGATAGACTTAGTTGTTCATGTCTCCCTTACCTCCGAGTATTGGTACCTCTATCCTATACCTTTCAGGATATTTTGTCAACAGAAAACTGGAAATTTCAAGCTCTAAAATCCGTGTGATAAGCATTAGTAATGAGTTCTTTGTCTTCCATGTGAGCATCCTCCTTGCTCTGATGTATTATTGCCTATAGTATAGCACTAAAAAACAAAAATGTCATAGTAAATATGTTAAAAAATCGAATTTTAATTATAAAGTTTGCTGTGCTGATTTGTAGCCTTTTCATGGTATAATCAAGAGAGTAAATCTTTATGGAGGAAGTATGAAATTAAATATTCAAGAAATTCGTAAGCAGTCTGAAGGCTTGCATTTTGAACAAACGTTAGACCTAGCCGCAGACCTGCGTGCACGCAATCAAGAAATTTTAGATGTAAAAGATATCCTTGCAGTTGGAAAAGTACAGTACGAAGACCGTATGTATTTCTTAGATTATCAGTTGTCTTATACCATTGTCCTTGCTTCAAGTCGCAGTATGGAGCCAGTTGAGTTAGTTGAATCTTATCCAGTCACGGAAGTTTTCATGGAAGGCGCAAGTAACCAGCTAGATCAAGAAGTTTTAGATGATGATTTGGTCTTGCCTATCGAAAATGGAGAACTTGACCTTGCTGAGAGCGTGTCAGACAATATCCTACTCAACATTCCTATCAAGGTCTTGACGGCTGAAGAAGAAGCTGGTCAAGGATTTGTTTCAGGAAATGATTGGCAAATCATGACTGAGGAAGAATACCAAGCTCAACAAGCAGTTAAGAAAGAAGAAAACAGTCCTTTTGCTGGCTTACAAGGACTATTTGATGGAGACGAATAATGGTCTTGTCAAAAAAACGAGCACGAAAAGTGCTAGAAGAAATCATTGCCCTCTTTCCAGATGCCAAGCCTAGTCTTGATTTTACCAATCATTTTGAACTCTTGGTTGCGGTCATGTTGTCAGCTCAGACAACGGATGCAGCGGTAAATAAGGCCACACCAGGTCTCTTTGCTGCCTTTCCAACGCCACAAGCCATGTCTGTTGCAACAGAAAGTGAAATTGCCTCACACATTTCTCGCCTAGGACTGTATCGAAATAAGGCTAAATTCCTAAAAAAATGTGCCCAACAGTTACTAGACGATTTCGATGGTCAAGTCCCTCAAACACGAGAGGAATTGGAGAGTTTGTCAGGTGTTGGTCGCAAGACAGCCAATGTTGTCATGAGTGTAGGGTTTGGGATTCCAGCTTTTGCAGTGGATACTCATGTGGAGCGTATTTGCAAACACCACGATATTGTCAAAAAATCAGCGACACCACTTGAGGTGGAAAAGCGGGTCATGGATATCTTGCCACCTGAGCAGTGGTTAGCTGCCCATCAGGCCATGATTTATTTTGGAAGAGCCATTTGCCATCCTAAAAATCCAGAGTGTGACCAGTACCCACAGTTATATGACTTTAGCAATTTATAAGATGGGGTTTCAAAAGTTTTTGCTTGATTTTAAGCATGCTTTGTGCTATAGTATTTGATAACTAAATATTCCTTTAAACCTGTCCCGTGAGGCAGGCAAGGAGCGCGATAAAGTAGAAGGGTGAAGTCTATACTGTTTGCAGTAGGGCTCGCTTGGCTATACATTTCAAGTCTCCTTGTTTAAGGAGACTTTTCTTTTTGGAGGTTTGTCATGAAGACAAAAGAAGTTGTAGACGAATTGACCGTCAAACGAGCGATTACGCGTATTACTTATGAGATTATCGAACGCAACAAAGATTTGAATAAAATCGTCTTGGCTGGTATTAAAACTCGTGGTGTCTTTATCGCCCACCGTATCCAAGAACGTTTGGAGCAACTAGAAAATCTTTCAGTTCCTGTTGTGGAATTGGATACCAAACCTTTCCGTGATGATGTTAAAAGTGGAGAAGATACTTCTTTGGTTTCTGTCGATGTGACAGACCGCGAAGTTATCTTGGTGGACGATGTGCTTTATACAGGCCGCACTATCCGTGCTGCTATTGATAATATTGTAGGTCATGGTCGTCCTGCGCGCGTGAGTTTAGCAGTTTTAGTCGATCGTGGACATAGAGAATTGCCAATCCGTCCAGATTACGTTGGAAAAAATATTCCAACTAGTCGTTCTGAAGAAATCATCGTAGAGATGGCAGAACTTGATGGCCAAGACAGAGTTCTGATTACTGAAGAAGCTTAGAAAGCTAAAGGAGTAGCCATGTCAGAAAATCAACAAGCATTGAACCATGTGGTGTCCATGGAAGACCTCACTGTCGATCAAGTGATGAAATTGATCAAGCGAGGAATTGAGTTTAAAAATGGAGCTCAGCTTCCCTATGAGGACCATCCTATTGTTTCCAATCTTTTCTTTGAGGATTCTACACGGACGCATAAGTCCTTTGAAGTGGCAGAGATTAAACTGGGATTGGAACGACTTGACTTTGATGTGAAAACTAGTTCGGTTAATAAGGGTGAGACACTTTATGATACCATTTTGACTTTGTCTGCTTTAGGAGTGGATGTCTGTGTGATTCGCCACCCAGAGGTTGACTACTACAGAGAGTTGATTGCTAGTCCCACGATTACGACTTCCATCATCAATGGTGGAGATGGTTCGGGCCAACACCCTAGCCAGAGCTTGCTTGATTTGATGACTATTTATGAGGAATTTGGTCACTTTGAGGGTCTCAAGGTTGCGATTGCAGGTGACTTGGACCACTCACGCGTTGCCAAATCTAATATGCAGATTTTGAAACGCTTGGGAGCTGAACTTTACTTTGCTGGACCTGAGGAATGGAGAAGTCAAGAGTTTGCAGACTATGGACAGTTTGTAACTATTGATGAAATCATTGATCAGGTGGATGTCATGATGTTTCTCCGTGTGCAACATGAACGTCATGATAGTGGAGCTGTCTTTTCAAAAGAAGAATACCATGCCCAACATGGCTTGACTCAAGAACGTTATGACCGTTTGAAAGAAACAGCAATCCTCATGCACCCAGCTCCAGTCAATCGTGATGTAGAAATCGCAGACCACTTGGTTGAAGCACCAAAATCACGGATTGTCCAACAAATGACCAATGGTGTCTTTGTTCGAATGGCAATCTTAGAATCCGTACTGGCGAGTAGAAACGCCAACTAAAACACAAGACGTTAAAAGACGCCAGTGAGCGTCCACGAGAGGTGAAAATATGACAAAAAGACTTCTAGTATTAGAAGATGGCACAGTTTTTGAAGGCAAGGCCTTCGGAGCAGATATTGATGTAACAGGCGAAATCGTCTTTAATACAGGGATGACCGGCTACCAAGAATCCATTACAGACCAGTCTTATAATGGACAAATCTTGACCTTTACTTATCCTTTGGTAGGAAATTATGGAATTAACCGTGATGATTACGAATCCATTATTCCAACTTGTAAGGGAGTCGTTGTTTTTGAAGAGGCACGTAGAGCAAGCAACTGGCGCAACCAAATGACCTTGGATGAATTTTTGAAAGCCAAGAAAATTCCGGGTATTTCAGGGATTGATACACGTGCTCTTACCAAGATTATTCGTAAGCATGGTACTATGCGTGCAACCTTGACCCATGTTGGGGACAGTATGGACCATGTGACGGACCAGCTCCAAGCAACAGTTTTGCCGACAGATAATATCAAGCAGGTTTCTACAAAAACATCATATCCAGCTCCAGGAGTTGGTTTGAGTGTTGTCTTAGTGGACTTTGGTCTCAAGCACTCAATCTTACGTGAACTTTCTAAACGCAACTGTAACGTGACCGTCGTTCCTTATTCAACAACGGCGGAAGAAATTCTCCATCTCAATCCTGACGGAGTGATGTTGTCAAACGGTCCAGGTAACCCAGAAGATGTTCCACAAGCACTCGACATGATTCGTGGTGTGCAAGGAAAAATTCCAATCTTTGGTATTTGTATGGGGCACCAACTCTTTGCTATGGCAAATGGTGCTAAGACCTACAAGATGAAGTTTGGACACCGTGGATTTAACCATGCGGTACGTGAAATTGCTACAGGACGTGTGGATTTTACAAGTCAAAACCATGGTTATGCAGTCAGCCGTGAGGATTTGCCAGAGCATTTAATCATTACCCACGAAGAAATCAATGACAAGTCAGTTGAAGGTGTGCGTCACAGATACCAACCTGCTTTCTCTGTTCAATACCATCCAGATGCAGCCCCTGGTCCTCATGATGCAAGCTACCTATTTGACGAATTTATCGAGATGATGGAAGCTTTTAAAGGGAAGAAAAGGGGGAATAAGTAATGAGTAATTTATTTGTTAAATTTCAAAATATTTTCGAAGGAAAATCTGAGCAGTTCAAAGGCTACTCAAAATATAAAGGAAAAGTTGCTAATGAATTATTAAAAGATGAAGTAAGTAATGTTTTGAAGAAAAATTCTCTACCTTTTAAAGTTTCTGAGATTAATGCTTTTGTGGCAGGTAGTAAATTTGAGTATGATTTGTTGATTTTAAAGGATGATGCTAATTCTGATAATTTTGCTTATAAAAATGAAGATGTTAAAGCTATAATAGAATGTAAAGTTAATGGGTTATATGATCCTGAAAAAAATACTGACAGTATAGCAAAAGCTATTAATGAGGTTAGAAGACTAAACAAGGATGTTGCTTTTGGTTATGTGACATTTAGTGAGGTAGTACCAAAGAAAGAAACTTCAGTTCATTATTGGGATTTGACTAAGAAGTTTTTACATCAAAAAGTGACATATTCTCATTTATTTGCCGTTACTTTAAGAACAGGTAATAAAGTCATTGATTCCACGACGCCCGAAAATTTTGAAAAGTTTATCCTTAAACTATGTAGCTGTTAAAATGTCTAACTAAGTTTATTTAGAAAAAAATCGTCGGAGAATTTATTTAATGGCAACCTGAGAGTTGCCGAATAGAAAGGCAGGTCGTTTCTTTTAGTCGCTATCAGGCGAACTAAAAACTCCCTGCACTAGATTTTTTACCGAAAAGTATCGTTTCGCTAAAAAATCGTCGGAGAATTTATTTAATGTCGCTCTGTGAGGCGACGAATAGAAAGGAGAAGATACATTGTTCGCGGAAGTGAACACGCCCTAAGAACTGTGTGAAAAAGATAAACATCGTCTTGACGCTAAAGGCGTCTGCACCGAGTTTCCTATTTTCACTGTGTTCTTGACGGGCTTTGTATCATAAACTATGCCTAAACGTACTGATATTCAAAAAATTATGGTGATTGGTTCTGGTCCGATTATTATTGGTCAGGCTGCTGAGTTTGACTATGCTGGGACCCAGGCTTGCTTGTCGTTGAAAGAGGAAGGTTATGAGGTTGTCTTGGTTAACTCAAACCCTGCAACTATCATGACGGATAAGGAAATTGCTGATAAAGTTTATATCGAACCGATTACACTTGAGTTTGTGACTCGTATTCTTCGTAAGGAGCGTCCAGATGCCTTGCTACCAACACTCGGTGGTCAGA
>CAURTM010000071.1:0-5998 GCA_963527735.1 uncultured Streptococcus sp. | reverse complement strand
CCAGCGCCAAAAGTGGAAGAGCCAGCGACTCCAGCACCGAAAGAAGAGAAGCCAGCGACACCAGCGCCAAAAGTGGAAGAGCCAGCGACACCGGCCCCGAAAGAAGAGAAGCCAGTAACACCAGCGCCAAAAGTGGAAGAGCCAGCGACTCCAGAACCGAAAACTGAAGAAGAAAAGTTATTAGAGGAAACTAAACAGGATAGCATAAGAGAAAATATTGACGCAGTTGTTAATATTAAACTAGCGGAAATTGAAAAGATTGAAAATCCAGATGAAAAAGAAAAATTAAAAGAAAAATTATATGAGTTAAGAAAGAATGCAGTAGATGACATTAAAAATGCTAAAGATGAAGAAGAGGCATTAATACTTACAGAAAAACATCAAAATATAATTAATTCTCTTGAAATATCTGGTGAAAAATATACAAAACCAAATTTTGATAAGGATAATTTATCAAATGGACGTAATGATGGAACTACGATTGAAGGTGGTAGTACAGCAATAGGACATGGTTCAGGAGAAGCACCTTCAGGAGCAACGCAACCAGCCTCAGCAGAAGGGACAGATAACTCATCAGCACCAACAGCCCAACCACAACCAGAAACAACATCATCAGGAACTTCAAGTTTTAGAAATGCTCCATCAGTTCAAGCAAGAGCAAGAAGAGTGGCACGTTCAACATCAGAACCAGATGGAACTGTAAATATTAGCTATAACTTCGCTGGAATGCCAGATATTCATGGCTTCCTATCTGATCCGGGAGAAAATAACACTGTCACAATTCCTGCTGGAACGAGTGAAGCACAGGCAAAAGAGCTAGTAAAAGAAAAAATTCAAGCCAAGATAAAAGACCTAGCTGCTAGAGGGTATTATGTGAAAAATGACATTATTTTTGAACAAGATACTACTGTGAAAAATTATAACTACGTCGTTACATTCACTAAGGAGGCTACAGGAACTTCAGGGTTCAGAATGGCTCCAGCAGTTCAACCACGCGCTAGCAGAAATCGTAGAAGTCTAGAACAGCCAGCTCCTCAAAAGGTCAAAGTCAATGTTTTTTATAACTTTGATCAAATGAAAGATATTGCAGGTTTCCTAGGAGATATCAATGGAACTTCTCTTGAAATTGCGGAAGGTTTATCAAATGAACAGGTGAAAGTAGCTGTCAAGAGCCAAGTTGATGCTAAGAAAGAAGAGTTGAGCAAACGTGGCTATACTTTCAAAGAGGACTATATATATCAAGCTAATGGGAAAGATTATAACTACGTTGTAACATTTTCAAAAGCAGCTAAATAATTTTCATTCTATTCTATAGAGAGTGAAATGCAAGCAGAGAGAGCGATAGGCTCTCTTTGTTTTATCTAGTGGTCAGTTGCTTAAAGACAAAAGACCAGTAAGAGGCTATAATAGAAAATAGAGTAGGTATTTATACTCTTCGAAAATCTCTTCAAACCACGTCAGCGTCGCCTTACCGTATATATGTTACTGACTTTGTCAGTTCTATCTACAACCTCAAAGCAGTGCTTTGAGCAACCTGTGGCTAGCTTCCTAGTTTGCTTTTTGATTTTCATTGAGTATAAGAAAAATAAAAAATAGAGAGCAGTTAAAGTATGAAAATTTTAATTGTAGAAGATGAAGAGATGATCCGTGAGGGGGTCAGTGATTATTTGACGGATTGTGGTTATGAAACTATTGAGGCGGCGGACGGTCAGGAAGCTCTGGATCAATTTTCTAGCTATGAGGTAGCCTTGGTTTTACTGGATATCCAGATGCCAAAGCTCAATGGCTTAGAAGTCCTAGCGGAAATTCGTAAAACCAGTCAGGTTCCTGTTTTGATGTTGACTGCCTTTCAGGATGAAGAATACAAGATGAGTGCCTTTGCTTCGCTAGCAGATGGCTATCTGGAAAAGCCCTTCTCCCTCTCCCTCTTAAAAGTGAGGGTGGATGCGATTTTCAAGCGCTATTATGATACGGGAAGAATCTTTTCTTACAAGGATGCCAAGGTGGACTTTGAAAGCTACAGTGCTAGCCTAGCAGGTCAAGAAGTCGCCATCAATGCCAAAGAGTTGGAAATTCTGGATTATTTGGTAAAAAATGAAGGACGGGCCTTGACTCGATCTCAGATTATTGATGCTGTCTGGAAGGCGACAGATGAGGTTCCCTTTGACCGTGTCATTGATGTTTATATCAAGGAATTGCGGAAAAAGCTAGACCTGGACTGCATTCTCACTGTGCGCAATGTTGGTTATAAATTGGAGCGAAAATGAAACGAACAGGTTTATTTACAAAGATATTTATCTATACCTTCTCGATTTTTAGTGTTCTGGTTATTTGTCTTCATTTAGCCATTTATTTTCTCTTTCCCTCGACTTATCTGAGCCACCGTCAGGAAACCATTGGCCAGAAAGCGACAGCTATTGCCCAGTCCCTAGAAGGAAAGGATAGGCAAAGTATCGAGCAAGTCTTAGACTTATATTCCCAGACTAGTGAGATCAAAGGGGCGGTCAAGGGAGAGATGACCGAGGACAAGTTGGAGGTTAAGGACAGTCTTCCTCTGGATACAGATCGCCAGACAACCTCCCTCTTTATCGAAGAGCGCGAGGTGAAAACGCAAGATGGTGGCACCATGACTCTCCAGTTTCTAGCGTCCATGGATTTGCAAAAGGAAGCAGAGCAGATCAGTCTTCAATTTCTTCCCTATACCTTGCTGGCCTCCTTTTTAATTTCCCTCTTGGTGGCCTACATCTATGCTCGGACCATTGTTGCCCCGATTTTGGAAATCAAGCGGGTGACCCGTCGGATGATGGTTCTGGATGCTCAAGTGCGATTGCGCGTGGATTCTAGGGATGAGATTGGTGATCTCAAGGAACAAATCAATAGCCTCTACCAGCATCTTTTGACTGTCATTGCGGACTTGCATGACAAGAATGAAGCCATTCTCCAGCTGGAAAAGATGAAGGTTGAGTTCCTACGAGGGGCTTCTCATGAATTGAAAACACCTCTGGCTAGTTTGAAAATCCTGATCGAAAACATGAAAGAAAATATCGGTCGTTATAAGGATAGAGACCACTATCTGGGAGTTGCCTTGGGGATTGTGGATGAGCTCAATCACCACGTTCTCCAGATACTTTCTCTCTCGTCTGTGCAGGAATTGCGAGATGATAGGGAACAAATTGACTTACACCAGATGACGCAAAGTCTGCTTAAGGATTATGCCTTGCTAGCTAAGGATAGAGAGCTCCAGATAGACAATAGTTTGACACATCAGCAGGCTTATCTAAACCCATCTGTCATGAAGTTGATTCTGTCTAACCTCATTAGCAATGCCATTAAGCACTCTGTTCCAGGTGGCTTAGTTCGAATTGGAGAAAGAAAAGGAGAACTCTTTATTGAGAATAGCTGTAGTCCAGAAGAACAAGAAAAACTAGCCCAGTCTTTTTCTGATAATGCTAGTCGTAAGGCTAAGGGGTCTGGGATGGGGCTCTTTGTGGTCAAGAGTCTATTGGAACATGAAAAATTACCTTATCGTTTTGAAATGCAAGAGAATCGTTTGACTTTCTTCATAGCTTTTCCAAAAGTCGCCCAAGACTAGGGAGAGAAAGGGTTTACATAGATGAAGCTAGAAGAAATTCAATCGAAACTGCGGGAAAAACTAGATTTTTTTGTCAAAAAGTGATAAAATGAACAATGTAAATGGGATGACCCATAAAAATATACAGGAGGCCTGATAAAATGGCAATCGTTTCAGCAGAAAAATTTGTCCAAGCAGCTCGTGACAACGGTTATGCAGTTGGTGGATTTAACACAAACAACCTTGAGTGGACTCAAGCTATCTTGCGTGCAGCAGAAGCTAAAAAAGCTCCAGTTTTGATCCAAACTTCAATGGGTGCTGCTAAATACATGGGTGGTTACAAAGTTGCTCGCAACTTGATCGCTAACCTTGTTGAATCAATGGGTATCACTGTACCAGTAGCTATCCACCTTGACCACGGTCACTACGAAGATGCACTTGAGTGTATCGAAGTTGGTTACACTTCAATCATGTTTGATGGTTCACACCTTCCAGTTGAAGAAAACCTTAAATTGGCTAAAGAAGTTGTTGAAAAAGCACACGCTAAAGGTATCTCAGTAGAAGCTGAAGTTGGTACTATCGGTGGTGAAGAAGACGGAATCATCGGTAAAGGTGAATTGGCTCCAATCGAAGATGCTAAAGCAATGGTTGCAACTGGTATTGACTTCTTGGCAGCTGGTATCGGTAACATCCACGGTCCTTACCCAGCAAACTGGGAAGGTCTTGACCTTGACCACTTGCAAAAATTGACAGAAGCTCTTCCAGGATTCCCAATCGTATTGCACGGTGGTTCAGGTATTCCTGATGAGCAAATCCAAGCAGCTATCAAACTTGGTGTTGCGAAAGTTAACGTTAACACTGAATGCCAAATCGCATTCGCTAACGCAACTCGTAAATTTGCTCGTGACTACGAAGCAAACGAAGCAGAATACGACAAGAAAAAACTCTTCGACCCACGTAAATTCTTGGCTGACGGTGTAAAAGCTATCCAAGCATCAGTTGAAGAACGTATCGACGTATTCGGTTCAGAAGGTAAAGCTTAATCTAGCTGAATAATACAGATAGAACCTGCCCATTGGGTGGGTTTTATTTGAAAAAAATAGTAAAAAAGCGCAAAAAATCACTTCCTGTGCTATACTGTAATTGAAATTTTTTTAGTTTTGGCGTTAGAACTGTTTCCTCAGTCCTAGCGCCTTTTCTTTTTGATAAGTCTGCTTGGTGGAGAGTAGTTTGTAAATGATTCTGAGAATCTTATGAGCACAAGCAATGACGGCTTTCATCTTGCTTCCTCTTTGGGAAATTCGATTGTAAAAAGAAGAAAAAGCTGGATCCTTAGAATCTGCTGCAATTAATCCCGACAGGGTCAAAGCCTGTTTGATATATCTATTTCCTTGAGTGATGTGTGAGGATTTTTTAATGCCAGCACTTTCATAAGACCCTGGACAGAGCCCAGCTCATGATGCTAAGTGTGCATCGGATGGAAAAGCTGTAACAGTTGGTCCAATTTCAGCTAGAATAGTGGAAGCACAGTTTTCATTCACACCGGGAATGGTTTGAAGTATCCTATTTTCCTCAGGGGAACTCCTTTTCGATGTAGTGTTGAATCTCATCGGTCAGTTTTTCAATGAGTTCCTGATACATCTGACATTCCTCTAAGCTCTGGTCTAAGAGAAAGCGGTCTTCTAGTGACAACTTTCCTTCCATCGCTTCCACGAGTTCTTATGAACTTGCCTTCACTCGCTTCTGGATACAAGGGATAACAGATTCTACATTAATGGTTTCTCCGTCAATGAATAATTTTAAAAGTGCTTGCCCCGTTTTAGAAAAAATATAAGAAAGATAACTGGTTAGCTTAATATTGGCCTGTTGTAAGAGATTGTGAATTTCATTTTTAACTTGAGTTTGACGTTGCTTGTAAGAACGCATGCGACGTGTCAGTAAACGTAACTGCATCACTTCAGAGCTAGGAATGTAAGATGGCTCAATCAGTTCGCAATGACCGAGTTGAGCAATCCATTCGGCATCTTTCATGTCTGTTTTTCGACCAGGCACATTCTTGATATGTTGAGGATTGGCAAGTACCAAGACGAGATCAGACTCTGAAAATATATTAAAGAGAGGGAGCCAATATGAACCGTCTTTTAATTTACTCATAAGATATCTATGAACTCAGATTATTTTAGAGTGCTGAGTGTCAGACTGTCGTTAATTTTGTTTATCCTTTCTTGATTTGATAGTTGAGAAGAGTTAAAGAAGCTTAGAGGAAAACAAAATAGTAGTTAATTTGTTAATCATCACACAAAAAAGCATTTTCGTGTCCCAAAAAAATTGACTTTGTCCCAAGATTTTGTTATGATGTATTTAGGAGGATAGACAGATGAAAAAAAAACAAGTGCTAAACCTTATTAGATATTTTGTCGAGGGGAA
>CAURTM010000070.1:0-6134 GCA_963527735.1 uncultured Streptococcus sp. | reverse complement strand
TCAAATAGGCTTGAGCCAATGTTTTTATTTTACACTAAATAACTTTAGAAATCAACTGTTTTGTTAGTGTTTTGGTTTGAAAAACGAACAAATATAATAAAAATGGGCAAGAATTAACTTATTGACTAACATTTAGAAGGTTTTTCCATCATAAAAGGGCATATTATTAGGTTTTTAAATACCTGACAATATGCCTCTTTCTAACTTTAAAGACTTTTTCCCAATCTTTATTATTCTACTCGCTAAATCTTAAAAAATAGCCATCTGGATCCAAAACTGCAAATTCATGTGGATAGATATAATGATCCCCAACACGAAACTTTCTTTTGGTTAAGGGACGATAAATAGGATAGTCAGCTTCCAGCAGTTTTTGGTGGAGCTGAGGAACATCTGCAATGCCAAAGGAAATATTGACACCGCGCCCGAAAGGATAGGTCAGTTGGGCTAATTCTTCTGCGCTGCCTTCTTCTAACATGAGCTGGCAGTCTTCAAGAGAGAGAAAGAGAAATTTCTCCTCGGGGCGCTCGTATTCGACAGAGAATCCCAACAAGTCGCAGTAGAAGTGGCGTGATTTTTCGATGTCAGATACTACAAATTCAGGAATGACAGCTTGATAGTCCATTCGTTTTCTCCTTAGAGTTCAATCTCCATGACAATGGGTGTGTGGTCTTGGCGCGCACCTGAGTCAATCATATCAGACTTGGTCACCTTGTCAGCCACGCGGTTGCTTGTCAGCCAGTAGTCGATTCTCCAGCCTGTATTGTTGATTTTAGAAGTCTTGCTGCGTTGTGCCCACCAAGTGTAGCGTTCTGGAACATCGCCGTGAATGTGGCGGAAGGTATCCGTAAATCCAGTTGCCAAGAGGTTGGTAAATCCAGCACGTTCCTCGTCGGTAAATCCAGGTGAACGGCGGTTGCTAGCAGGATTTGCAAGGTCGATTTCATTGTGGGCTACGTTGTAGTCACCGGTCGCAAGGACTGGTTTTTCTTTGTCTAGTTCAGCCAAATACTCCGCATATTTGACATCCCAGACTTGACGTTCTTCCAAGCGTTTGAGACCGTCGCCAGCGTTTGGAGTGTAAACTTGGGTTACGAAAAATTCATCAAATTCTAGAGTGATGATACGGCCTTCCAAGTCCATGGTAGAAGGGGCACCGATTTCTGGGAAGCTGATAGTAGGCGTAAGTTCTTTCTTATAGAGGAACATGGTTCCAGCATAGCCTTTACGGGCAGGTTCTTGAGAAGAACGCCACGTGTTTTCGTAGCCTGGGAAGAGTTCTTCTAAAATTTCCAAGTGTTTCTTTGTAGGACCCTTGGCAGAAAGCTTGGTTTCTTGGATAGCGATGATATCAGCATTTTCAGCGACCAAGGTTTGTAGGACTTCTTGGGACAATTTGGCACGAGCTGAGTCACTAGTTAGGGCAGCATTGAGGGAATCAATATTCCATGAGATAAGTTTCATAAAGTTACCTTTTTCATTCAGATTATAGATTTTATTATACCAAAAAAAGGTCTATTTCCCCAACGTATGGCTTGAAAAATCACTCTCTTTCGTTTATAATGAAGAATGATTTTATGAAAGGGAGTGAAAATAAATGAAATTTTACTCATATGACTATGTACTTAGCCAAATCAGTCAGCAAAATGGCATCATGATTGGCTTTGGGATTGTGCTCCTAGCTATCACAGGATTTTTTGCTTTTAAAGCCTATCGAGATAAAAAGGGGACTAAGTTTCGGGAATTGGTCATGATTTTGGCCTTGACCTTGGTGGCCATGCTTTTGGTGACAATTTCAAAATACCAGACCAATCAAGCCTCTAACAATCAATTTCAAACTTCCCTTCATTTCATAGAGGTTGTTTCCAAAGACTTGGGAGTGGATAAATCAGAAGTTTATGTCAATACTTCTGCAGCCACTGATGGAGCGCTTGTCAAGGTAGGTCCAAATTTCTACCGCGCCATGAACGGGAGCCAACCAGACAAGTATCTTTTAGAGAAATTAGAATTGCATCAAACAGACGCTATTGAATTGGTGGAGGTAAACAAATGACACTCAACTATATGGAAATTTTAATCAAACTGGCCTTGGGTCTATTCTCGCTGGTTTTCGTGATCAATGTGACAGGAAAAGGAAACCTAGCACCTAACTCTGCGACAGACCAAATTCAAAACTATGTTCTCGGTGGTATCATCGGTGGGGTAATTTACAATAGTTCAATCAGTATCCTGCAATACGCAGTGATTTTGATGATGTGGACGATTTTGGTTTTGACCCTAAAGTGGCTCAATAACAATGTTCGCTTTGTCAAACGCTTGATTGATGGGAAACCAACTCTCCTCATCAAAAATGGGCAGATTGACCCAGAAGCCTGTCGTTCAGTTGGCTTGTCTGCGGCAGAAGTTGCTCTCAAACTTCGTAGCCAAGGGATTTTCCAGATGAAGCAAGTTAAACGAGCTGTGCAGGAGCAAAATGGCCAACTCATCGTGGTCCAAATGGGAGATGAAAATCCTAAGTATCCAGTTGTGACTGACGGTGTGATCCAAGTAGATGTTTTGGAATCGATTGGTCGTAGCGAAGAGTGGTTGCTTGATAACCTCAGCAAACAAGGGCATGACAATGTAGCCAATATCTTTATCGCTGAGTATGACAAGGGTGTCGTCTCAGTCGTAACCTATGAATAAGAAAAACCTGGGGTCTTGGCCTCAGGTTTCAATTTGCAATCAGAAAGGGATTTTATGTCCATTATTCAAAAACTTTGGTGGTTTTTCAAGTTAGAAAAACGCCGTTATCTAGTCGGGATTGTGGCCCTGGTTTTGGTTTCCGTCCTCAACCTCATTCCCCCCATGGTTATGGGGCGGGTCATTGATGCTATCACATCGGGGCAATTAACCCAGCAGGACCTCCTTCTTGACCTATTTTACTTGCTTCTTGCGGCCTTTGGGATGTACTATCTGCGCTATGTTTGGCGGATGTATATCCTTGGGACTTCCTACCGTCTGGGACAGATTATGCGCTCTCGCTTGTTTGAGCATTTCACAAGAATGTCTCCAGCCTTTTATCAAACCTATCGGACGGGGGACCTGATGGCACACGCAACCAACGATATCAATGCCTTAACCCGTCTCGCAGGGGGAGGGGTTATGTCAGCGGTGGATGCCTCAATCACAGCTTTAGTGACCTTGTTGACCATGCTCTTTAGCATCTCATGGCAGATGACGCTAGTTGCCATTCTCCCCCTACCTTTCATGGCCTATGCGACTAGTCGTTTAGGAAGAAAGACTCACAAGGCTTTTGGCGAATCGCAGGCTGCCTTTTCTGAACTCAATAACAAGGTGCAGGAGTCTGTATCAGGTATCAAAGTGACCAAATCTTTCGGTTATCAGGCGGACGAGTTGAAGTCCTTTCAGGCAGTCAATGAATTGACCTTCCAAAAGAACCTCCAAACCATGAAATACGATAGTCTCTTTGACCCTATGGTTCTCTTATTTGTTGGTTCCTCCTATGTGTTAACTCTCTTGGTTGGTTCTTTGATGGTTCAGGAGGGGCAGATCACGGTTGGAAATCTGATCACCTTTATCAGTTACTTGGATATGTTGGTCTGGCCTCTTATGGCTATCGGCTTCCTCTTTAATATTACTCAGCGAGGTAAGGTTTCTTACCAGCGGATAGAAAATCTTTTGTCTCAGGAATCACCTGTACAAGATCCTGAGTTTCCTCTGGACGGTATCGAAAATGGACGTTTGGAATATGCAATTGACAGCTTTGCCTTTAAAAATGAGGAAACACTGACGGATATTCACTTTAGTTTGGAAAAAGGGCAAACACTGGGCTTGGTCGGACAGACAGGTTCTGGGAAAACATCCTTGATCAAGCTCCTCTTGCGTGAGTACGATGTGGATAAGGGTGCTATTTACCTAAATGATCACGATATTAGGGATTACCGTCTGACAGACCTTCGTAGTCTTATGGGCTATGTCCCTCAGGACCAGTTTCTCTTTGCGACCTCTATCTTAGACAATATTCGCTTTGGAAATCCTGATTTGCCTCTTTCAGAAGTCGAGGAAGCGACTAAGCTAGCCCAAGTTTACCAAGACATTGTAGACATGCCTCAAGGATTTGATACGCTAATTGGAGAAAAAGGAGTCAGTCTTTCTGGAGGTCAAAAGCAGCGTCTGGCCATGAGTCGGGCTATGATTTTAGACCCTGATATCTTGATTTTGGATGATTCTTTGTCGGCCGTGGATGCCAAGACGGAGTATGCGATTATCGACAACCTCAAGGAGACGCGAAAGGACAAGACAACCATTATTACGGCCCATCGCCTCAGTGCAGTTGTCCATGCAGATTTGATTTTAGTTCTGCAAAATGGTCAAATTATCGAACGAGGCACGCACGATGACCTGCTTGCTCTGGATGGCTGGTATGCCCAAACCTACCAGTCTCAGCAGCTGGAAATGAAAGGAGAAGAAGATGCAGAATAAGAAAGAACAATGGACTGTATTGAAGCGCTTGATGTCCTATCTCAAGCCTTACGGCCTCCTGACCTTTTTGGCACTCAGTTTTCTCCTAGCGACGACGGTCATTAAAAGTGTCATTCCCCTTGTGGCTTCCCACTTTATCGACCAGTATCTCAGCAATCTCAATCAACTTGCCGTTACCGTTTTGCTGGCCTACTATGGTCTATATATCCTGCAAACTCTGGTCCAGTATGTCGGCAATCTTCTCTTTGCGCGCGTGTCCTACAGTATTGTTAGGGATATTCGTCGGGATGCTTTTGCCAATATGGAGAAACTGGGCATGTCTTACTTTGACAAGACGCCAGCAGGCTCTATCGTCTCTCGTTTGACAAACGACACCGAGACCATCAGCGATATGTTTTCAGGGATTTTATCTAGCTTTATCTCAGCAGTTTTCATCTTTCTGACAACTCTTTATACCATGTTGGTGTTGGATTTTCGTTTGACAGCATTAGTCTTGCTCTTTCTCCCCTTGATTTTCCTTTTGGTCAATCTCTATCGGAAAAAATCAGTGAAAATCATTGAGAAAACCAGAAGTCTCTTGTCAGATATCAATAGTAAGCTGGCAGAAAATATCGAAGGAATCAGTATTATCCAGGCCTTTAATCAAGAGAAGCGCCTACAGTCAGAGTTTGATGAAATCAACCAAGAACACTTGGTCTATGCCAACCGTTCTGTAGCCTTGGATGCCCTCTTTTTGCGTCCTGCCATGAGTTTGTTGAAACTCCTAGGCTATGCAGTTTTAATGGCCTATTTTGGCTACCGTGGGCTTTATCTGGGAATAACAGCAGGAACCATGTATGCCTTTATCCAGTACATCAATCGTCTCTTTGACCCCTTGATTGAGGTGACGCAAAACTTTTCAACTCTTCAAACGTCTATGGTTTCTGCAGGTCGTGTCTTTGCCTTAATCGATGAGAGGACCTATGAGCCGCTTCAAGAAGATGGGCAGGCTAAAGTCAAAGAAGGCAATATCCGTTTTGAACATGTATGTTTCTCTTATGATGGAAAACATCCGATTCTGGATGACATTTCCTTCTCCGTTAACAAGGGTGAAACCATTGCCTTTGTAGGTCATACAGGTTCAGGGAAATCGTCTATTATCAATGTCCTCATGCGTTTTTATGAATTTCAGTCAGGCCGAGTTCTCTTGGATGATGTGGATATTAGGGACTACAGTCAGGAAGAGCTGAGAAAGAACATCGGTCTGGTCTTGCAGGATCCCTTCCTCTATCATGGGACCATTAAATCCAATATCGCCATGTACCAAAATATTAGTGATGAGCAGGTACAGGCTGCAGCTGCTTTCGTGGATGCAGATTCCTTTATTCAAGACCTTCCTCAGGGATATGACGCCCCTGTGTCTGAGCGTGGTTCGAGCTTCTCTACTGGTCAGCGTCAGCTTCTTGCCTTTGCTAGAACAGTCGCCAGTCAGCCTAAAATCCTGATTTTGGATGAAGCGACAGCCAATATTGACTCTGAAACAGAAAGTCTGGTTCAAGCTTCACTGGCTAAGATGAGACAGGGGCGGACAACCATTGCCATCGCTCACCGCCTTTCGACCATCCAAGACGCCAACTGTATCTATGTTTTGGACAAGGGGCGCATTATCGAGA
>CAURTM010000069.1:0-6262 GCA_963527735.1 uncultured Streptococcus sp. | reverse complement strand
GTATTATTATATAGAGAAATGTGCTTTATTTCAAGTCTAGGAGACAAATTGCTTGCTTCAAGAATAGTTTTATAGTCACAAGCTCTAATACTCAATGAAAATCAAAGAGCAAACTAGGAAGCTAGCCGTAGGCAGTACTTGAGTACGGCAAGGCGAAGCTGACGTGGTTTGAATTTGATTTTCGAAGAGTATAAAATGAAAAAGGGTGGCGGGGATAAATTATCCCTTGTCGCCACCACTTGTAAGTCCTGAAACAAAGTTCTTTTGTAGGAAGAAGAAGAGAATACAGATTGGAAGGGCAATGAGGATAGCACCTGCTGAGAAGTAGGCAATCTTCATGTTTTTCACATTGCTAACGAAGGTTTGGAGACCTACGGCAACAGTAAAGTATTCTTTCTCACGAAGCAAGAAACTAGAGAGGATATAGTCTCCGAAAGGTCCCATGAAGGCCCAGAGCGCTTGTACTGCAACCATTGGGCGAACAAGAGGGAGAACAATTTGCCAGAAGCGACGGAAGTGTCCTGCACCATCTAGTTTTGCTGATTCATCAAGAGACATCGGTACGGTGTCAAAGTAACCTTTCATCAACCAAGCGTTCATTGGGATACCACCACCGACATATAGGAAGATGAGGAACCAGCTATGGTTAAGGGCATTCAACATAAGGGCCATAACGAAGAAGGCAGTCAAAGCGGCCATGGTTGGCACCATTTGGATGATCAAGAAGAAGACCAAACTTTGTTTACGAGCCAAGAAGTTGTAACGGCTGTAGGCATAACCAGCAAGTACGATGATACTTGTTTGAACAGCCATGGTAATCAAGGCTATAATCAAAGTGTTGAGGTACCAAGTGCCGTACAAGGTTTCAGTGAAGAGCCCTTGGAAGTTGGCAAAGCTAAAGTCGACGTTAGCATCTAGTTTAAAAGCTACGACGTTACCAGTCTTGAAGGCTGACATAATGGTGATCAAAAGTGGATAAATAATCACGATTGAAAGACCAATCAAGTAGAGGTAAGTGAGGGTTTGAGTCAGTCTACGTTTGAGTTTGATTGAGTTATTCATCTTAGACGTCCTCCATATCAAATGCGTGTAGTTTCTTGAATGCGATCATAGAGATTGAGATGACAATGATAGAGATAATCAAGGTAACAGCTGCCGCCATTGAGTATTGAGGAGATGTACCTGTAGTCAAACGGTAGATCCATGAGATCAAGATGTCAGTTGAACCAGCTCCACCTCCGACACTACCAGGTCCACCACCATTGAAGAGGTACATGATAGAGAAGTTGTTAAAGTTGAAGGTGTATTGGCTGATCAATGTAGGTGCCGCAACAGCCAAGATCATTGGGAAAGTGATGTTGCGGAATTTTTGCCAAGCATTGGCACCGTCAATATAAGCTGCTTCGTAAAGGTCATTAGGAATAGATTGCAAGATACCCAAAGTCAAAACGTAGATGTATGGGAATCCAAGCCAACCTTGCATCATAATCAAGGCAATCTTAGTCCAAGTTGGGTCTGTTTTCCAAGGAATAAGAGCACCATCAAGGAAAGGAAGGAATTTAGCCAAGATCGGCAATACTTGAGTGTTGATAGCACCGACACTATCATTAAACATGTTTGAGAATGTCAAGATAGTGATGAAGGCTGGGACAGCCCAAGGAAGAAGGAAAATAACACCAAAGATACGTTTTCCTTTGATAAATGGTTGGTTAGCAATGATAGCTGTGAAGATACCAATGACGATCTGTAAAGTTGAGGCAGCCAAAGCCCAGATGATGGTCCAAGAAAGAACAGCACCAAAGGCAGAACGGAAGGTACTCAAACTCCAGATGTTTGTAAAGTTGGTCAAACCAACCCAGTCCAACAATTTGTTTGGTGGTAAGTGTTGGAAGTCGTAGTTGGTAAAGGCAATCATCAAGGTTACGATAACTGGGAAGATAATCGCAAAGGTCATGGCAATATAAGATGGAATGATCAAGAGGTAAGGGAAGCCATTTTCATAGATTCCTTTGACCATTTCTTTAAAGGTAAGTGCTACTGGTATGCCATTGTTAATGTGTTTGGCAGTTGTATGTGCATCTTTGATATTTGAGAAATAAAAGAGTACATAAACAACTACAAAGATTAAATGGAAGGCACCACGAATCAGCATGAAGAGGGAATTATCACGACCTGGCTTGTCACCAAGAGTGATGAGATTGCTCAATTCAGGGGCTGCAAGTGCTAGGAAATAAAGGACAAATACGATGGTTACACCAAGGAAGATAAAACCTTTGGCTTTTTGTTTATTGTAAATCTGTCCTAACCCAGGAATGATAGACAGCAGGGCTGCTTTACTAGGTTGTTGCTTTTCCATAATAACTCCTTTCATAGGATACTGGTTTCTAGTTAAAACCTAAACTATATATGTTTTCTATTGATAAATTCAAAGGGGGATTTGATTTCCACCCCCCTTGAACAAATTTTTTATTCACCAAATTTTTGTTTGATTGTTTCTTTGATCAATGTTACAGCATCGTTAGCAGCTGTTTTAGCATCTTTCTTACCACTTACAGAGTCAAAGAGCATGTTAGCAGCTGGTTCCCAAACTGCTGACATTTGAGAGATGTTTGGCATTGGTTGAGCGTTCTTGAACTGTTTGATAACAGCTGTTGTCAACTCATCGTTTTTACCTTCAGCGTATGAACGAGCTTCAGTGTTAGCTGGGATTTCGTTAGTTTTATCGTAGAAGGCTTTTTGTTGTTCAGTTGAAACAAGGAAGTCTACAAATTTTTGTGCAGCTTCAAGGTTCTTAGTGCTTGATGGGATGATCCAAGCTTTACCACCACCAAATGCTGCGTAGTCTTTTCCGTTTGGAAGAGTTGGGATAGTTGCAACACCGTAGTTTACTTTAGCGTCTTTGAAGGCTTGAGCTTTCCAAGGTCCATCGATGATAGCAGCTGTTTTACCTTCTTGGAATTGAGTTTGGATTAGGTTTCCAGCTCCTTCAGTATCTTGCATACCTTTAGGCCATTTTTCATACCAAGTTTTAGCGTATTCTACACCTTTGATAGCGCCGTCGTTTGCAAGACCGATGTCTTTAGCGTCTTTACCGTTTTGTCCGAATACGTAAGCACCGTTACCAGCAAGAAGTCCATATGCAAAGTAGAAGTTTGTCCAGTCAGCTAGGAAAGCAGAAGTTTTTCCATCTTCTCCAGCGAAGGCGTATTTGCTATCTTTAGCAAGGTTTTCCAAGTCAGCAAAAGTTTTTGGAGCTTCTTTTACCAAGTCTTTGTTGTAGTACATAACAAGTGACTCGATAACGGCAGGAGCACCGTAAACTTTACCGTCAGCAGCTGTTACAAGAGATTTAGTTTTATCATCTGTTTTAGCACCATCGCTCAAAGTAACTTCTGAAAGTTGTCCGTCAGTACCAAGGCTACCTACGCGGTCGTATGGTGCCATCATAACGTCAGCAGCTTGACCTGATTGGTTGTCAAGTGAAAGTTTGTCAAGTCCACCAAGTTGGTCACCTGATTTGATGTTAACTTTTGTACCTGATTCTTTTTCATAAGCTGCAGCAACTTTTTCAGCGTAGGCTTTGTATTGGTCTTCAACGTAGAAAGTGATTTCTTTTGCTTCAGATGAACCAGAATCAGCAGCCTTATCAGCAGTTTTGCTTCCGCAAGCTACCAAAAGTAAGCTAGCAAGAGTAGCAGTTCCAAGCACAGCAGCGCTCTTCATGAATTTAGATGACATAGTGTATTCCTCCTAAAGAATAACAAAAATAATTTGATGAGAAAACGCAAACGTTTTCTTTTACGAACCTAGTATAACACAAATAGAAAACGGTTGCAAGCTTTTTTAGAAAAAAATTTAAAAAAATTTTAAGGTTTCAAACATTTGTTAAAGCCCATATATAGGAAAGAACTTAAAATGTTTGTTTTTTTTGAATTGAAAATATATTAGGAAAACGATTGCGTAAATTCGGCTCGGTTTTTCAGAAAATAGAGCAGATGTTTGGAATGAATTATCTTAAATCAGAAAATCTTTAAAATTTTTTCGCTTATTTCATAAAATATCAGTGGCAACAAGTTTTGTTTGATTAAAATAATTCAAAAAAATTTTTTAAAAACGCTTGCATTTGTTTTTGAAATGCGTTATACTTAAATTAACGCAAACGTTTGCGCCTTAATTGCGCAACGTTTTATAACAAACACATGAGGTGCTATTATGAAAAAACGTCAAAGTGGTGTGTTGATGCACATCTCTTCTCTCCCAGGAGCCTACGGAATCGGATCATTTGGTCAAAGTGCTTACGACTTCGTTGATTTCTTGGTTCGCACAAAACAACGTTACTGGCAAATCCTTCCATTAGGAACAACTAGTTACGGAGATTCTCCTTACCAGTCTTTCTCAGCCTTTGCAGGAAATACTCATTTTATCGATTTGGATATCTTGGTGGAGCAAGGTTTGTTGGAAGCAAGTGACCTTGAAGGAGTTGACTTTGGTAGCGATGCGTCTGAAGTTGACTATGCTAAAATCTACTATGCACGTCGTCCTCTTTTAGAAAAAGCGGTGAAACGTTTCTTGGAAGTAGGAGATGTTAAAGATTTTGAGAAATTTGCTCAAGACAACCAATCATGGCTTGAGCTCTTTGCTGAGTATATGGCTATCAAAGAGCATTTTGAAAATCTTGCTTGGACTGAATGGCCAGATGCAGATGCTCGTGCTCGTAAAGCTTCAGCACTTGAAAGCTACCGTGAGCAATTGGCAGACAAGTTGGTTTACCACCGTGTGACTCAATACTTCTTCTTCCAACAATGGTTGAAATTGAAAGCTTATGCTAACGACAACCACATCGAAATCGTTGGGGACATGCCAATCTACGTAGCGGAAGATTCAAGCGATATGTGGGCAAATCCACATCTCTTCAAGACAGATGTCAACGGTAAGGCGACTTGCATCGCAGGATGCCCACCAGATGAGTTTTCTGCAACTGGTCAGCTTTGGGGTAACCCAATCTATGACTGGGAAGCAATGGACAAAGATGGTTACAAATGGTGGATTGAACGCTTGCGCGAAAGCTTCAAAATCTACGATATCGTTCGTATCGACCACTTCCGCGGTTTCGAATCTTACTGGGAAATTCCTGCTGGTTCCGATACAGCAGCACCTGGTAAATGGGTAAAAGGTCCAGGCTACAAACTCTTCGCAGCCGTTAAGGAAGAGCTTGGTGAGCTAAACATCATCGCAGAAGACCTTGGTTTCATGACAGACGAAGTTATCGAATTGCGTGAACGTACTGGCTTCCCAGGAATGAAGATTCTTCAATTTGCCTTCAACCCAGAAGACGAAAGTATCGATAGCCCACACTTGGCACCTGCCAACTCTGTTATGTACACAGGAACACACGATAACAATACAGTTCTTGGTTGGTACCGTAATGAGATTGACGATCCAACTCGTGAATACATGGCTCGTTACACGAACCGTAAAGAGTATGAAACAGTGCCACACGCAATGCTTCGCACAGTATTTTCATCAGTTAGCTTCATGGCAATTGCAACTATGCAAGATTTGCTAGAACTAGATGAGTCAGCTCGTATGAACTTCCCATCTACCCTTGGTGGAAACTGGTCTTGGCGTATGACTGAAGATCAATTGACACCAGCTGTTGAAGAAACTTTGCTTGACTTGACTACAATTTATCGCCGAATCAATGAAAATTTGGTAGAATTAAAGAAATAAGACAATATCAGGAGACACATAAACATGTTACCATTAAACGAATTTGTACAAAAACGTTACAATAAAACTATTGCAGAATGTAGCAATGAAGAGCTTTACCTTGCTCTTCTCAACTACAGCAAGCTTGCTAGCAGTCAAAAACCAGTCAACACTGGTAAGAAAAAAGTTTACTACATCTCAGCTGAGTTCTTGATTGGTAAACTCTTGTCAAACAACTTGATTAACCTTGGTCTTTATGACGAAGTTAAAAAAGAACTTGCTGATGCAGGTAAAGAGTTGATCGAAATCGAAGAAGTAGAATTGGAACCATCACTTGGTAACGGTGGTTTGGGACGTTTGGCAGCCTGCTTTATCGACTCAATCGCTACACTTGGTTTGAATGGTGATGGTGTTGGTTTGAACTACCACTTCGGTCTTTTCCAACAAGTTCTTAAAAACAACCAACAAGAAACGATTCCTAATGCTTGGTTGACAGAGCAAAACTGGTTGGTTCGCTCAAGCCGTAGCTACCAAGTGCCATTTGCACACTTCA
>CAURTM010000068.1:0-6314 GCA_963527735.1 uncultured Streptococcus sp. | reverse complement strand
ATTGGCTTTTAGACTTTAGGAGGTCTTATGAAATTATTAGAAGAGCGCATCCTCAAGGATGGGCATATCTTGGGTGACAACATCCTCAAGGTGGATTCCTTTTTAACCCACCAAGTTGACTTTAGCTTGATGCGAGAGATTGGTAAGGTTTTTGCGGAAAAATTTGCTTCTGCTGGTATTACCAAAGTCGTGACCATTGAAGCGTCAGGTATTGCCCCAGCCATTTTTACAGCTGAAGCCTTAAACGTTCCCATGATTTTTGCTAAAAAAGCTAAAAACATCACTATGAACGAAGGTATCTTAACTGCCGAAGTTTACTCCTTTACCAAGCAGGTAACCAGCACCGTTTCTATCGCTGGAAAATTCCTCTCACCAGAGGACAAGGTTTTGATTATCGACGATTTCCTTGCTAATGGCCAAGCTGCTAAAGGCTTGATTCAAATCATCGAACAGGCTGGTGCCACAGTCGAAGCTATCGGTATTGTGATTGAAAAATCCTTCCAAGATGGCCGTGATTTGCTTGAAAAAGCAGGCTACCCTGTACTATCACTCGCTCGTTTGGATCGTTTTGAAAATGGTCAAGTCGTATTTAAGGAGGCAGATCTCTAATGCAAACTCAAGAAAAACACTCGCAAGCAGCCGTTCTTGGCTTGCAGCACTTACTAGCCATGTACTCAGGATCCATCCTGGTTCCCATCATGATTGCGACAGCCCTTGGCTATTCAGCTGAGCAGTTGACCTACCTGATTTCTACAGATATCTTCATGTGTGGGGTGGCAACCTTCCTCCAACTCCAACTCAACAAATACTTTGGGATTGGACTACCAGTCGTTCTTGGAGTTGCCTTCCAGTCGGTAGCTCCCTTGATTATGATTGGACAAAGCCATGGAAGTGGCGCTATGTTTGGTGCCCTTATCGCATCAGGGATTTACGTGGTTCTTGTTTCAGGCATCTTCTCAAAAGTAGCCAATCTCTTCCCATCTATCGTAACAGGATCTGTTATTACCACTATTGGTTTAACCTTGATTCCTGTCGCTATTGGAAATATGGGAAATAACGTTCCAGAGCCAACTGGTCAAAGTCTCTTGCTTGCAGCTATTACTGTTTTGATTATCCTCTTGATTAACATCTTTACCAAAGGATTTATCAAGTCTATCTCTATTTTGATTGGTCTGGTTGTTGGAACTGCCATTGCTGCTACCATGGGCTTGGTTGATTTCTCTCCTGTTGCGGCAGCACCACTTGTCCATGTCCCAACTCCACTCTACTTTGGGATGCCAACCTTTGAAATCTCATCTATTGTCATGATGTGTATCATCGCAACAGTTTCTATGGTGGAGTCGACTGGTGTTTACCTAGCCTTGTCTGATATCACGAAAGATCCAATCGACAGCACGCGCCTTCGCAACGGTTACCGCGCAGAAGGTTTGGCCGTACTTCTCGGAGGAATCTTTAACACCTTCCCTTACACAGGATTTTCACAAAACGTTGGTTTGGTTAAATTGTCAGGTATCAAGACTCGCCTGCCAATCTACTACGCAGCTGGTTTCCTGGTTCTCCTTGGACTCCTTCCTAAGTTTGGCGCCCTTGCCCAAATCATTCCAAGTCCTGTCCTCGGTGGTGCCATGCTGGTGATGTTTGGTTTTGTATCTATTCAAGGGATGCAAATCCTCGCTCGTGTTGACTTTGCTAACAATGAACATAACTTCCTTATCGCAGCTGTTTCAATCGCTGCAGGTGTCGGACTCAACAACAGTAATCTCTTTGTCAGCATGCCGACAGCCTTCCAAATGTTCTTCTCAAACGGAATCGTCGTAGCCAGCCTACTCGCCATTGTCCTCAATGCCGTATTAAATCATAAAAAGAAATAAGAAAAAGAGGTGTGAACCTCTTTTTGTTTATCTATATCCTTACCTGTCTGTCTTCTGACCGTTGGCCTGTGACAAACATGGTAAAGGTTGCTTTGCAGACAATTCTGCCTTCTTGATTGGTAATATCGACATCCACTACGCAGGTTGTGCGACCTTGATGGACGCATTCTCCTTTAATGGTCAGCACATCGTCGAGTTTTCCTGCCTTGAGGTAGTTGATAGAGGACTGGAGCGTCACTCCATCAAGTCCCAGAGATATGACCACCAAACCACTAATCTGGTCGCAAAGGGTAAAGAGATAGCCACCATGGGCATTGCCATAGTAGTTGAGCGACGAGTCCACTACTTTGGTCGTCACCACAACGTGACCATCTCTCATTTGTTCAATTTCGTAATTTTCAAAGGCAGATATAGCGTCAAAATGAAAATCTTTCATCGTTTCCTCCTGATATTTCAAACGACACTATGATACTACTTTTTATAGGACTGTGCAAGGAGAAAGCTCCTAGTCTGGTAAAATTCCGACCTGCTCCACAAAGCGCATAAAGGCTGCCTGTCCTTGTTCTGTCTGCTTGTAGACTCCTGCATCCTCAAGGACACGCGCAAAGATAGCACCAACAGAGTCCTTGACGATTTCAAGGGCTTTTTCTTTTTCCACTATGTCTGGATATTGGGCTTTGAGTTGGTCTGCCCATTCCTGATGATAAGTGGCAACTGTCTCCCCTTCTCCCACGAGATAGCTAGCGACTTGCTCCACTTCTTCTTTTAGACGTGGTGGCAATATTGCCAAGCCCATGACCTCAATCAAGCCGATATTTTCCTTCTTGATATGTTGGACATCCTTGTGGGGATGATAGATGCCATCAGGATGTTCTGCAGAAGTCTGATTGTCCCGCAAGACCAAGTCCAACTCAAACTGGCCATCACGTTTGCGCGCTATTGGTGTGATGGTGTGATGCGGTGTCCCGTCTGTCTCTGCCAAAATCTGCACACTAGAATCTGAATACTGGCGCCATTCCTGCAAAATCTTGTCAGCTAAGTTGATCAAATCTCCTTTGAAATCCGAGGTCAAACGCAACACTGACATAGGCCACTTGACAATCCCAGCCTTGACCTGCTCAAAACCAGCAAATCGGAAGGTCTTTTGCAAGGGAGCCAATTCCATCGGAAAGACGTGACGGCCTCCCTGGTAGTGGTCATGAGTTAGAATAGAGCCCCCCACAATCGGCAAGTCGGCATTAGATCCAGCAAAATATCCTGGAAACTGCTCTACGATAGCCAGCAGGCGTTCAAAACTCTGACGACTAATGGCCATGGGACGATGCTGGCCATCTAAGAAAATACAGTGCTCATTAAAATAAGCATAGGGCGAATACTGGAAACCCCACTCCTGACCAGCCATTTCAAAACGGATAATACGGTGGTTGCTGCGAGCTGGGTGGTTGACCCGACCATGGTAGCCCTCATTCTCTAGACAAAGCTGACACTGGGGATAATTGCTAGCTTGCACCAACTTAGCTGCCGCTATCTCTTTCGGATCCTTTTCAGGCTTAGAGAGGTTGATGGTAATTTCAAGTTCACCGTAATCAGATGGAACACGATAAGCGATATTTTTAGCAATAGCCTTGAGTTTGATGTAGTCATTTTTCTGACTGAGTTGGTAAAAATCCGCTATCGCATTCTCCGGAGAGTGGGCATAGGTTATCCAAAAGTCACGATTAACCTGACTGGGACAAGGGGTCACCAAATCCATCAGTTCAGCACCGAGGATTTCACGCGCAGTCTGGCTATCCTCAATCGTCTCTAATCGAACAGCTTCCTCAACCAGCTGGTCCTTGAGGTCAATCACTTTATCCAGATCGGTCTCAACTTCCAAAACACCGTCTCCCACTCGTGCCAAGACACGATTGGTCAGGTAGATTCGATCCATTTCCTCAAATGAACTTTCAGAAATGACATGTGTTACAAATTTATCTACTAAGGTCACTATAGAGCCTCCTTTTGACTAGTCAAGGACGCGAGTGCCACCTGCAACTTCAGCGATATAGAAGCTTGGAGCGTAGCCAACTACTTCCTCGTAGTGTTTGCCAACAGCTTCCTTAAAGGCATCAACAGCATCTTTTTGCACCAAAGCAATGGCACAGCCACCAAAACCAGCCCCTGTCATACGAGCACCGAGAACTCCTTCTTGTGCCCAAGCTGTGTGAACAAGGGTATCCAATTCCAAGCCAGTTACTTCATAGTCATGCTCCAGAGAAACGTGTGACGCATTCATCAAGCGACCAAATCTTTCCAAATCTCCTGCTTGAAGGGCTGCTTGAGCTTTGAGGGTACGTTGGTTTTCAAGCACAGCATGGCGAGCACGTTTCAAACGATTTTCATCTTTAATCAGATAGCTGTATTGGTCAAAGGCCCACTCATCCAATTCACCCAGGGTCTTAATATCCAAGGCAACTTGCAATTCTTCCACTGCTTTTTCACACTCAGCACGACGTTCATTGTATTTAGAGTCCGCCAATTCACGGCGTTTGTTAGTGTTCATGATAACAACGACATTGTCCTTCAAATCAAGTGGCACCAAATCATACTCTAAAGTGTTAGTATCTAGGTAAATAGCACGTTGGTCAGCCCCCATACCGATAGCAAACTGGTCCATAATGCCAGAATTTACTCCGATAAAGTTGTTTTCTGTTTGTTTTCCGATTTTAACCAAATCCAAACGATCTAATTTTAAATCAAAGAGATGCTCTGCCACGACCCCTGTCAAAAGTTCCAAGGATGCTGAAGAAGACAAACCAGCACCATTTGGGATATTCCCATAAACATAAAAATCAAAACCTTTGTCAATCACATGCCCAGCTTCTTGCAAGAAATGAAGAACCCCTTTTGGATAGTTGGTCCAGTTATGCTCTTTTTCAAACTTGAGATCAGTGAGAGGCACTTCGATGATACCCTTGTCCTCAAAGTTAGCTGAGTAGAAACGCAAAACTTGGTCGTCACGCTTGCGAGCAGCCCCATAAGTTCCTAAGGAAATTGCTGCTGGAAAAACGTGCCCACCGTTGTAGTCTGTGTGTTCACCAATCAAATTGATACGACCTGGTGAAAAGAAAGTTTGGTCTGCTTCTTGACCAAAAACAGCAAGAAAGTCTTTACGAAGAGCTTCAGCAGTAAGATGTTGTGTCATATGATTTCTCCTTTGACTGTCCGTTAAGTCACCTTAACGTGTAATCGTTTTCTTCTATTGTATCCAAGGGATTTCCCAAGGTCAATCCTTTTTACTAAAATTTTACTAAACTATCAGTAAAAAGCAGAAAAATATGATATACTAACTTAATCAAGGAGGATTTATGGCTACCTTAAAAGACATTGCACAGCTAGCCTCTGTCTCTATCGCGACCGTATCCCGTGTCCTCAACCGCGACCAGAGCCTATCTGTTACAGAAGAAACCAGACACCGTATTTTAACTGTTGCTGAAGAGTTGGGCTACACTAAGCATCTCAAGACAGGCGAGTCCCACAAGCCCAAGCAAAAGATTGCCATTATCCAATGGGTCAGTGAACAAGGGGAGCTGGACGACCTCTACTACTACCAGATTCGCCTAGGCATAGAAAAAAGAGCCCAAGAGTTGGACTACGATATCTTGCGCTATTTTAATGACCATCCTTTTACCCTAAGCGAGGAAGTGATTGGGATTCTCTGCATCGGAAAATTTAGTCGAGCTCAGATTTCCGCCTTTGAGGAATACCAAAAGCCCCTTGTCTTTCTAGACAGTGATACTCTTTCACTAGGACATACCTGCATTATCACGGACTTTTATACTGCCATGAAACAGGTTGTCGATTATTTCCTCAGCCAAGGAATGAACCGTATCGGGATTCTAACAGGTCTTGAAGAAACAACCGACCAAGAAGAAATCATCCAAGATAAGCGACTTGAAAACTTTAGAAGCTACAGTCAAGCAAAAGGAATCTATCATGATGAACTGGTCTTTCAAGGAAGATTTACCGCCCAGTCTGGCTATGACTTGATGAAGGAGGCCATTCAAAGCTTAGGAGACCAACTCCCGACAGCATTTTTCGCAGCCAGCGATAGTTTAGCCATTGGTGCCCTCCGTGCCCTCCAAGAAGCTGGAATCAGCCTACCAGACCGTGTCAGTCTTATTTCCTTTAACGACACTAGTCTGACCAAGCAGGTCTATCCTCCTCTCTCTAGCATCACCGTTTATACCGAAGAAATGGGCAGAGCAGGTATGGATATTCTTAATAAGGAAGTACTCCACGGTCGCAAAATCCCTAGCCTGACCATGCTGGGTACCAGACTGACTCTGAGAGAGAGTACAAGGAATGATTAGAATTACAAAACGACCTCTAGCAAGGCTGTTTCTCTTATAATCTCTATGATTCCGCTCCAACTCACACCTTTCGCTTATGTGCTTGGTGACT
>CAURTM010000067.1:0-6414 GCA_963527735.1 uncultured Streptococcus sp. | reverse complement strand
TCGTAACCTTCTATGTCGGTGAAGACGGAAGCGAAGAACTTGCCAATGAAATTGCTCAAGAAATCGCTGAAGAGTTTGAAGATGTAGAAGTCGAAATTCACCAAGGACAACAACCTGTTTACCCATACCTATTTAGTGTAGAATAAGATGAATGAAGAACTGAGAAATCAGTTCTTTTTGTATTCTAAGAAAAAAATGGTATATTTCATATAAAAATATTATTCATAAACAAACGTTAAAATAGAAAATTCAGAAAATTTCTTCTTTTATCTTGAAAATTTTTGAAAAAATGGTATGATAGTAACAAGTTATTTTTAAGAGAAAAGAAAGGGGAATAATGGAGAAAATCAGTTTAGAATCTCCTAAGACGGGGTCTGACCTAGTATTGGAAACACTTCGTGATTTGGGAGTTGATACCATTTTTGGTTATCCTGGTGGTGCAGTCTTGCCTTTTTACGATGCAATATATAGCTTTAAAGGCATTCGACATATTTTAGGTCGCCATGAGCAGGGTTGTTTACATTCAGCTGAGGGTTACGCCAAATCAACTGGAAAGTTGGGTGTTGCTGTCGTCACAAGTGGACCGGGAGCAACAAATGCCATTACAGGGATTGCTGATGCCATGAGTGATAGCGTTCCCCTTTTGGTCTTTACAGGTCAGGTAGCTCGAGCTGGAATCGGGAAAGACGCTTTTCAAGAAGCGGATATTGTCGGGATTACCATGCCAATCACCAAATACAACTATCAGGTACGTGAGACAGCAGATATTCCTCGAATTGTGACGGAGGCAGTGCATATTGCTACAACAGGTCGACCAGGACCGGTCGTCATCGACCTTCCTAAAGATGTTTCTGCTTTAGAGACTGACTTCATTTATTCACCTGAGGTAAATTTACCAAGTTATCAACCGACTCTTGAGCCTAATGATATGCAGATTAAGAAAATCCTGAAGCAACTATCAAAGGCTAAAAAACCGGTATTACTAGCAGGTGGTGGAATTAGCTATGCAGAAGCTGCTACAGAATTAAATGAATTTGCAGAGCGCTATCAAATTCCCGTTGTGACGAGTCTTTTAGGTCAGGGAACAATTGCAACCAGTCATCCTCTTTTCCTTGGAATGGGAGGGATGCATGGCTCATTTGCAGCTAACATTGCCATGACTGAAGCAGATTTTATGATTAATATTGGTTCCCGTTTTGATGATCGCTTAACTGGAAATCCTAAGACCTTTGCTAAAAATGCTAAGGTTGCCCATATTGATATTGACCCAGCAGAGATTGGAAAGATTATCAATGTGGATATCCCAGTTGTTGGTGATGCTAAGAAGGCCTTGCAAATGCTACTAGCAGAACCGACAGTTCATAACAATACTGAAAAGTGGATTGAAAAAGTCACAAAAGATAAAGAGCGTGTTCGTTCTTATGATAAGAAAGAACGAGTCGTTCAACCCCAAGCCGTTATTGAGCGAATTGGTGAGTTGACCAAGGGAGATGCCATTGTTGTCACAGATGTTGGGCAACATCAGATGTGGACAGCCCAGTATTATCCATATCAAAATGAACGTCAGTTGGTTACATCAGGTGGTTTGGGGACCATGGGCTTTGGGATCCCAGCAGCAATTGGAGCTAAAATTGCGAATCCTGACAAGGAAGTTGTCTTGTTTGTTGGTGATGGTGGTTTTCAAATGACCAACCAAGAATTGGCGATTCTGAACATCTATAAGGTTCCAATCAAGGTTGTGATTCTCAACAATCACTCGCTTGGGATGGTTCGCCAGTGGCAGGAAGCTTTCTATGAAGGTAGAACTTCAGAATCTGTTTTTGATGTCCTTCCTGACTTTCAGCTGATGGCACAGGCTTATGGAATTAAAAACTATAAGTTTGATAATCCTGAGACTCTAGAAGAGGATCTTAAGGTTATAACTGAGGATATCCCAATGCTAATTGAAGTTGATATTTCTCGTAAGGAGCAAGTTTTACCAATGGTACCAGCTGGCAAGAGTAATCATGAGATGTTGGGGGTGAAATTCCATGCGTAGAATGTTAACAGCTAAACTACAGAATCGTTCAGGTGTTCTTAACCGCTTTACAGGAGTCTTGTCTCGTCGTCAGGTTAATATTGAGAGCATCTCAGTTGGAATTACAGAAGATCCAAATGTATCACGTATTACCATTATTATTGATGTAGCTTCTCACGATGAAGTGGAGCAAATCATCAAGCAACTCAATCGCCAGATTGATGTGATTCGCATTCGAGATATTACAGACAAGCCCCATTTGGAGCGTGAGGTTATTTTGGTCAAGGTTTCAGCCCCAGCTGAAAAACGGGCAGAAATTTTAGCCATTATTCAACCATTCCGTGCAACAGTGGTAGATGTGGCACCGAGCTCAATTACCATTCAGATGACTGGGAATGCTGAAAAGAGCGAGGCTCTATTACGAGTTATTCGACCTTATGGTATTCGAAATATTGCTCGTACGGGTGCAACTGGATTTACCCGCGATTAATACTCTTCGAAAATCTCTTCAAACTACGTCAGCTCTATCTGCAACCTCAAAACAGTGTTTTGAGCAACCTGCGGCTAGCTTTCTAGTTTGCTCTTTGATTTTCATTGAGTATAAAAATCCAACTTAAATTTGTTAAACCAGCCTAAAAGACAATAAATAATAGAAAAGAGAGAAAAACTATGGCAGTTCAAATGGAATATGAAAAAGATGTTAAAGTAGCAGCACTTGACGGTAAAAAAATCGCCGTTATCGGTTATGGATCACAAGGTCATGCCCATGCTCAAAACTTGCGTGATTCAGGTCGTGACGTTATTATCGGTGTACGTCCAGGTAAATCTTTTGATAAAGCAAAAGAAGATGGATTTGACACTTACACAGTAGCAGAAGCTACTAAATTGGCTGATGTTATCATGATTTTGGCACCAGACGAAATCCAACAAGAATTGTACGAAGCAGAAATCGCTCCAAACTTGGAAGCTGGAAACGCAGTTGGATTTGCCCATGGTTTCAACATTCACTTTGAATTTATCAAAGTTCCTGCAGATGTAGATGTCTTTATGTGTGCTCCTAAAGGACCAGGACACTTGGTACGTCGTACTTATGAAGAAGGATTTGGTGTTCCAGCTCTTTATGCAGTATATCAAGATGCAACAGGAAATGCGAAAAACATTGCTATGGACTGGTGTAAAGGTGTTGGAGCAGCTCGTGTAGGTCTTCTTGAAACAACTTACAAAGAAGAAACTGAAGAAGATTTGTTTGGTGAACAAGCTGTACTTTGTGGTGGTTTGACTGCCCTTATCGAAGCAGGTTTCGAAGTCTTGACAGAAGCAGGTTACGCTCCAGAATTGGCTTACTTTGAAGTTCTTCACGAAATGAAATTGATCGTTGACTTGATCTACGAAGGTGGATTCAAGAAAATGCGTCAATCAATTTCAAACACTGCTGAGTACGGTGACTATGTATCAGGTCCACGTGTAATCACTGAGCAAGTTAAAGAAAACATGAAAGCTGTCTTGGCAGACATCCAAAATGGTAAATTTGCAAATGACTTTGTAAATGACTATAAAGCTGGACGTCCAAAATTGACTGCTTACCGTGAACAAGCAGCTAACCTTGAAATTGAAAAAGTTGGTGCAGAATTGCGTAAAGCAATGCCATTCGTTGGTAAAAACGACGATGATGCATTCAAAATCTATAACTAATTAGAGAGCAAAGAATTTTGCGAAAACTTTAGTTTCAACTATTCGTGGAATATTAGTTGTACTTATTTAGGGGTTGAAATCATATGAATATTACCAATTTGTTTTCTATCAAGACAGGGTGTGATGAAACTGATAGGCAACTGCAAAAACTATTTTTTCAGTTGGATTTACAATTGGGAGAATTAACAGATCAACTAAGAAAATTAGATTCTAATTTTGTTCCTCGTAGTCAATTTGTAGACACCTTGGATTTGAATGATGTAGAATATAAAGAAATTTTAAACTATTTTATCTTCCATCGTAATGATAGTGAAGAAAGTTTGGTAGAATGGTTATATGATTGGATTTCCACAAATCGTTATGAACTTCCTAAAGAGTTTTCAATTCGTATGGCTCATACATATCATGAAAGTGTTGCTGAAGTTTTCGGAGATGAATAACTAAAAAACAGTCATTAGTGACTGTTTTTTATAGAAAAAGAGGTTTTGTATGTTAAGTTCAAAAGATATAATCAAGGCTCACAAGGTTTTGAATGGTGTTGTCGTTAATACACCGCTTGATTATGACCATTATTTATCGGAGAAGTATGGTGCTAAGATTTATTTGAAAAAGGAAAATGCCCAACGTGTTCGTTCTTTTAAAATTCGTGGTGCCTATTATGCTATTTCTCAGCTCAGCAAGGAAGAGCGTGAACGTGGGGTAGTCTGTGCTTCTGCGGGAAATCATGCGCAGGGAGTTGCCTATACTTGTAATGAGATGAAAATTCCTGCTACTATCTTTATGCCCATTACTACTCCGCAACAAAAGATTGGTCAAGTTCGCTTTTTTGGTGGGGACTTCGTAACCATTAAACTAGTTGGAGATACATTTGATGCCTCAGCTAAAGCAGCTCAAGAATTTACAGTCTCTGAAAATCGTACCTTTATTGATCCCTTTGATGATGCTCATGTCCAAGCAGGTCAAGGGACAGTTGCTTATGAGATTTTAGAAGAAGCTCGAAAAGAATCGATTGATTTTGATGCTGTCTTAGTTCCTGTTGGAGGTGGTGGTCTCATTGCTGGGGTTTCTACTTATATTAAGGAAACAAGTCCAGAGATTGAAGTCATTGGGGTAGAGGCTAATGGAGCGCGTTCTATGAAGGCTGCTTTTGAAGCTGGTGGTCCAGTCAAACTCAAAGAAATTGACAAATTTGCGGATGGGATTGCTGTACAAAAGGTAGGACAGTTGACCTATGAAGCAACTCGTCAACATGTTCAAACTTTAGTAGGTGTCGATGAGGGATTGATTTCTGAAACCTTGATTGACCTCTACTCTAAGCAAGGGATTGTTGCAGAACCTGCTGGAGCGGCTAGTATCGCTTCTTTAGAGGTTTTGGCTGAATATATCAAGGGGAAAACCATTTGTTGTATCATTTCTGGAGGAAATAATGATATCAACCGTATGCCAGAAATGGAAGAACGTGCCTTGATTTATGATGGAATCAAGCATTACTTTGTGGTCAATTTTCCACAGCGTCCGGGGGCTTTGCGTGAGTTTGTAAATGATATCCTGGGACCAAATGATGATATTACACGATTTGAGTATATCAAACGAGCTAGCAAGGGAACAGGCCCAGTATTAATTGGGATCGCTTTAGCAGATAAGCATGATTATGCAGGATTGATTCGTCGAATGGAAGGTTTTGATCCAGCTTATATTAACTTAAATGGTAATGAAACGCTCTATAATATGCTTGTCTGAGGACTAATAAAAAAATATCATATTATTTGCACAACTGATGTATAGGTGCTATAATGAGGGTGAAGAAAGGGGGCGATTCCTATGGACTTAGGAAATCAATCGTACTATTTCTACTATAACTTATTATAGTACCTATTATTTTTGTTTAAGTTTATAATAATGAAAAAGAATTATTTGCTATATATAAGGATACTATTTAGAATACAATATTTTATATATAACTAATTTAAAAATTGTCTAAATATAATAGCAAATAGAGAAAATAATCAGTAATTATGAATGAATCGTTTTGAATTAAGTGAGTGATCAAAGTACTATTGTCAGATGAGAAGTATATAAAATTTTTCAATCTTTACTATAACAAAGGTATAGTCAGTAGTTGTAGAAGGCGTATGGGAAATAGTAAAACTTGACAAAGTAAATAAAAAGTACCAGTTGTACAAATGATAAATTTTACTTGAAGACAGGAAAGCAAGACTAAAAGGAGAAAGAAAAGAAATTTTTTGGAGATAGTATAGGCTGACAACTGTCTCTAATGGACTTGTCGATTTGAAGAGGAAGATAATTAATGAACTGAGAGATAGAACCTGTCTAGCTTAGTTATGAACTGGTATTTAATATACATGAATAAATTTGCATAAAAAGAGTTAATAATGCAAATATTTTAAAGTATTTACTAATGGTTTTTAGCAAGAAAAAACCTATATATTATCGGCTTTAAAAAGATAGTAAGGAATTTCTAAATCATTTATTTTATTGAATATATGTTTTTTTATTGACAAAACACATAAAAACGTATACAATTAAATATCGTAAAGAAGAAAATAGGAGAAGAACATGGCTAAGTCAAACTTTGAAAAAGTAGAATCAGTTGTTGGCTGGGTTCGTGATAAGAAAATCACAGGCTACCGTATCTCTAAAGAAACGAATGCGCGTGAAATGTCTATCATTGCTCTAGCGCAGGG
>CAURTM010000066.1:0-6528 GCA_963527735.1 uncultured Streptococcus sp. | reverse complement strand
CGGATATCCGCGACGTGACAAAACGTGTATTGGCAAACCTTCTTGGTAAGAAATTGCCAAACCCAGCTTCAATCAATGAAGAAGTAATCGTGATTGCGCATGACTTGACACCATCTGATACAGCTCAATTGGACAAAAACTTTGTAAAAGCTTTTGTAACAAACATCGGTGGACGTACAAGCCACTCAGCTATCATGGCACGTACACTTGAAATTGCAGCTGTATTGGGAACAAATAACATCACTGAAGTGGTGAAAGACGGTGATATCCTTGCCGTTAACGGAATTACTGGTGAAGTGATTATCAACCCAACAGATGAACAAGCGGCAGAATTTAAAGCAGCTGGTGAAGCTTATGCTAAACAAAAAGCTGAATGGGCACTTTTGAAAGATGCTCAAACAGTGACTGCTGACGGTAAACACTTCGAGTTGGCTGCTAACATCGGTACTCCAAAAGACGTTGAAGGTGTTAACAACAACGGTGCAGAAGCTGTTGGACTTTACCGTACAGAGTTCTTGTACATGGATTCTCAAGACTTCCCAACTGAAGATGAGCAGTATGAAGCATACAAGGCTGTTCTTGAGGGAATGAATGGTAAACCAGTGGTTGTTCGTACAATGGATATCGGTGGAGATAAGGAACTTCCTTACTTCGATATGCCACACGAAATGAACCCATTCCTTGGATTCCGTGCCCTTCGTATCTCTATTTCTGAAACTGGAGATGCAATGTTCCGTACACAAATCCGTGCCCTTCTTCGTGCTTCTGTTCATGGTCAATTGCGTATCATGTTCCCAATGGTTGCGCTTTTGAAAGAATTCCGTGCAGCTAAAGCAGTTTATGAAGAAGAAAAAGCAAACCTTCTTGCTGAAGGTGTTGCAGTTGCGGATGACATCCAAGTTGGTATCATGATTGAAATCCCTGCAGCAGCGATGCTTGCAGACCAATTTGCAAAAGAAGTAGACTTCTTCTCAATTGGTACAAACGACTTGATCCAATACACAATGGCAGCAGACCGTATGAACGAACAAGTTTCATACCTTTACCAACCATATAACCCATCAATCCTTCGCTTGATCAACAACGTTATCAAGGCAGCTCACGCTGAAGGTAAATGGGCTGGTATGTGTGGTGAGATGGCTGGTGACCAAAAAGCTGTTCCACTTCTTGTCGGAATGGGCTTGGATGAGTTCTCTATGTCAGCAACATCAGTACTTCGTACACGTAGCTTGATGAAGAAATTGGATACTGCTAAGATGGAAGAGTACGCTAACCGTGCCCTTACAGAGTGTTCAACAATGGAAGAAGTTCTTGAACTTCAAAAAGAATACGTTAATTTCGATTAATGTCATTAACCTTGTAACCTAGTTGCAAGGTTTTTTGATATATTTGGGAATAGTATAGTCTTGTGAAGTCCACTTTTCAATGATGAAGAGGCATGATATAATAGGGGAAACAAATAGAATAAGAGAGAAATCATGTCTAAAGAAATTGATATTGAGTATTACCATCAGCTAGCCTTGCAAAAGCAGAAGGAGCACCGTAAAGTTTTAGCCAATCTAAAGAAAAAACCTCCTAAAAATCTAGACAAGATAGCCCAGCAGATTCACCAAGAAGTCTTTGAGGAGATTGATTGTACGGCCTGTGCCAACTGTTGCAAGACATTGGGGCCTGACTTTAAAGAAGCGGATATTACACGAATCGCCAAGTATTTTAAGATGAAATTACCAGCTTTTGAAGCGGAGTTTCTGCAGGTAGATGAAGATGGCGATAAGGTTTTTAAATCCATGCCTTGCCCATTTTTAGGAGGAGATAACCTCTGTTCCATCTATGACGTTCGTCCAAAGGCCTGTCGTGAATTTCCCCATACAGATCGCAAAAAGATACATCAAATCAACCATTTGACGATTAAGAATACTTTGACCTGTCCGGCAGCCTACCTCTTTGTTGAGAAATTAAAGGATAAGTTGTAGAGATTTAAAGGATAAAAAATCTCTAATAATAACTAGTAATATGAAGGGAGTACTCCTGTGCCTAGACCGAAAACCAAAGAGGAGCTAATGCAGGCCTCTAAGGAAAACTATGACAAGCTCAACCGTTTTATCTCCCAACTAAGTGAAGATGAGCTACAGACTCCATTTGATTTTTCAAGAGACCCAAAGAAAAAAGAAGCTCACTGGAAAAGGGATAAAAATCTACGGGATGTCTTGATCCATCTTTATGAATGGCAGCAGTTACTTTTGACTTGGGTACATTCTAATCAAAAAGGTCACGAAAGACCTTTTCTTCCTGAAACTTATAATTGGAAAACTTATGGAGAAATGAATGTCGCTTTTTGGGAGAAGTACCAGAGAACCTCCTTAGAAGAAGCGACCAGACTCCTAGAACAATCACATAGGGAGGTTTTAGAGTTGATAGAAGTTTTTAGTAATGACGAACTCTTTACCAAAGGTGTCTATAAATGGACCGGCGGAACAAGTCTAGGTTCTTACTTTGTTAGTAGCACGTCGAGCCACTATGATTGGGCTCTGAAAAAACTCAAAGCTCATCGGAAGAATTGTAAGGGATAGATGTCCTTTTTGAAATTGCAAGAATGAGTTCTTTTAAACGTAATACTCTTCGAAAATCAAATTCAAACTGCGTCAACGTCGCCTTGCCGTACTCAAGTACAGCCTGCGGCTAGTTTCCTAGTTTGCTTTTTGATTTTCATTGAGTATAAGATAAAAGCAAAGGGCTATCAAGTGATGTAGCCCTTTTGAGTTATACAAGCAAATTACCATGCAAAAGCTGTCGTTGGAGCATTGAGCGCTTCTAACCACTGTTTATTTTTTACGGGGCAAAGAGTTACGGATATACCTGCCATATCTAGACTGGTCATAAATGTTCCTGATTTTATAAAGGTAATAGTGACTCCTTCAATTTCTAAGAGTTGAAGGAGATCATTGATAAATATGCCCATTTCTAAGTTGCTGGTAGTGCCTAGATTATTTACAAGCAATATAAATTGATCACCCTTTTTCCAATGATAGTGCAATCTTAATTTACTTATAATTTCATTTGCAAGGATTTCCGATGATTGGAATGGGACGATACGATAGCCTTCTTCGCCATGTATCCCAATACCATAAGAAATATTTCCTTCTTCCAAGTTAAATAGTGGACGGATGGCTTGGGGGAGACTAGCCGATTTCGTTGCAAAGCCAATTGTTGCGATTTCGGGAGCAAGTTCATGACCTAAATCAGTTAGTTGCTCGATGTCGGCACCATTTTGAGCTGCATATCCTAGAACTTTATGAAGTAAAATAGTCCCTGCAAGCCCTCTTCCTCTAATTTGAAATCTATTGTGAGGTTCAATTGAAATATCGTCGTGTGCTAGACTATAGTCGACTCTAATTCCTTCTTGTCTAGCAGTATTAATGGCCCAGCTAAATTCTTTGATGTCTGCTTCGAAATTTTTTACAATGATGAAGACACCGTGACCATTGTTTAAAAAACGAATGGACTCTAAGATTTCAGTTCTTGTAGGAGGAGTAAATAATTGGCCATAGATAGCAGCGGTAAGCATTCCTTCTCCCACATATCCAATATGCGCAGGTTCGTGACCGGAACCTCCACCCGCCAATATTGGAACCTGATGAGGATTGCGATTTTTTTGATAGACTAATGGTAAGGTAGGGTGTTTTTCTAATTCAGGATGACTGCTGACAGTTGCCGAAATGTAACTTGAAATAATTTTCTGTTTATGATTTGAAATAAATGTCATTGTGGTCTCTTTCCAATAATTGTCATGATTAGAAAGTCTGGTTGTGGAACTGGACTTTTTTTATTGACGTAAGCCTTCACGATTTCTGCTAGAGCATGTGAATGATAGTCTAACAAAAAACAAGTATAAGCAGATGAATCGATATCAATCTGACCGTATTCTCTTAAAATTTTTGATACAAGCAAGCGACAGTAGCTGATAAAGTGGTCATAGAAGTTATTTTGCCCTTGAATATCAAAAAGTTGAATATAAAAGTCACGCTCTTGTTCGAAATAAAAAAATAATTCTTGTAATAGTTTTTGGCCTGAAATGAAGTCCAAGTTATTGGTGATATACTCGGTTAGGTCATTTTCAAATATCCAGTCTAGCAGTTCATATTTGTCAAGAAAGTGATTATAAAAGGTCTGTCTACGAATGCCAGCTGATTCCATGATATCTACAATGGAGATTTTGTCAAATTCTCTAGTAGCTAATAGGTCTCTAAATGCCTTGGCAATCCGTTTTTTTGTAATAAGTGATGATGCCATAGGAAACCTTTCTTTTACTTCCTTCATTTTACCAAAAAAATGTTTTAAACGGGTTTAAAAGGGGACAAATAATAGAATCTGTCCCTTATCATCCAGCAATAAAAAATATATAATGAAAGCGAAAACAAAGGTAGATACCGAAAGGAGTTTCTCATGAAAAAAATTATAAATGAACCGACACAAGTTGTTGATGAAATGTTGCAGGGATTGTCATTCATGCATGATGACTTGGTAGAACGCTTAGATGGTTTTGATGTTATCGTTAGAAAGGCAGAAAAGACAGGAAAAGTTGGACTCATTTCAGGTGGAGGTTCAGGACATGAACCAAGTCATGCTGGATTTGTAGGAGATGGAATGTTGTCTTCTGCCATTTGTGGAGCAGTCTTTACCTCACCTACTCCGGACCAAATTTTAGAAGCCATTAAGGCAGCTGATGAAGGTGCTGGAGTTTTCATGGTCATCAAGAACTATTCTGGGGACATCATGAACTTTGAAATTGCACAAGAACTTGCTGAAATGGAAGGTATTGATGTAGCAAGTGTTGTGGTCGATGATGATATCGCTGTTGAAAATAGTCTCTATACCCAAGGTCGTCGAGGTGTTGCAGGTACTATATTAGTCCATAAAATTTTGGGTGCTGCAGCTCGTTCTGGTAAATCATTATCTGAAATGAAGGACTTGGCCGACAAACTTGTCTTAGAAATTAAAACAATTGGCTTAGCTCTATCTGGCGCTACTGTTCCAGAAGTTGGGAAACCAGGTTTTGTTCTAGAAGATGATGAATTTGAATATGGAGTTGGTATTCACGGTGAGCCAGGATATAAAAAAGAGAAAATGCAACCTTCAGCACAATTGGCCTCAGAATTGGTTGAAAAACTATCTGAAGGTTTCCAACTTAAAGCTGGTGAACGCTATGGCCTTCTCATCAATGGTTTAGGAAGCACTCCTCTTATGGAGCAATATGTATTTGCAAATGATGTGGCTAAATTACTCCATGAAAAAGGTGTTGAGTTGGCGTTTAAGAAAATTGGAAACTATATGACTTCAATCGATATGGCTGGTTTGTCATTGACATTGATTCGATTGGCAGATGATGAGTGGTTGGATGCTCTAAGTGCACCTGTTACTACACCAGCTTGGTAAAACTTAAGGAGGAAATGTCGAATGAATGCTGAACAAGCTCTTGAATGGATGAAGCTTTTTAATGAAAAGATTCAAGAACAGAAAGATTACCTTAGTGAGCTAGACACTCCTATAGGAGATGGAGACCACGGTGGAAATATGGCGCGTGGCATGGCTGCAGTTATGGAAAACTTAGAAGGAAAGCAATTTGAGACCAGCAGTGATGTTTTTAAACTTGTCTCAATGCAACTACTGAGTAAGGTAGGCGGTGCTTCTGGTCCCTTGTATGGCTCTGCTTTTATGGGAATGTCCAAGGTTGCTTCTAATTCGAAATTAGAGGAAATCTTACAAAGCGGTTTGGATATGATTGTCAAACGTGGGAAAGCAGAAGTTGGAGAAAAGACAATGGTTGATGTTTGGACTCCTGTTATTGCTGCCTTGTCTGCTGGCCAATTGACTCAAGAGGTTATTGATCAGGTAGTGAATGCTACCAAAGATTTACTTGCAACTAAAGGAAGGGCATCTTATGTAGGAGAACGTTCTCTTGGACATATTGATCCTGGATCATTCTCATCAGGATTACTCTTTACTGCTCTTTTAGAAACTGGGGTGGTTTAATGGGAAGTATTGGTCTTGTTATCGTTTCACATTCCAAAAATATTGCACAAGGTGTTGTTGAACTGATTAGTGAAGTAGCTAAAGATGTTCCGATTACTTATGTAGGAGGAACCGCAGATGGAGGAATTGGAACAAGTTTTGATCAAGTAGATAGGGTTGTTTCCGAAAATCCAGCAGATACTTTATTAGCCTTTTTTGACCTAGGTTCTGCTAAAATGAACTTAGAAATGGTGGCTGATTTCAGTGATAAAAGTATCATGATAAATAGGGTTCCAATTGTAGAAGGCGCCTATACTGCAGCTGCTCTTCTTCAGGCTGGTGCAGAACTGTCAGTTATTCAAACACAGTTGTCGGAGCTTGAAATCAATAAATAAGGAATTTTACTATAACTCTTTTTATAGGTGGGCTATTGATTATCTCAACTATCAAATTTTAAGTAAATAATTTCAAAATCAGAAAAGGATTGCTTTATGCAGTTCCTTTTTATTTTAACAGGAG
>CAURTM010000065.1:0-6628 GCA_963527735.1 uncultured Streptococcus sp. | reverse complement strand
TTTGATGACTCTAGTATAAGGGGCAAACCTGAAAGCTAGCTTAAGTTTTCCTTAGCGAAAGCTTAATCTAGGTGTTCTTTCTTCTCTAAATGAAGGGCAATCATACGCCATTCTGGATCCTCTTGCCAGCCTTCTATAGAACTAATGTAGCTAGCCACTTTTCTGGCTTCTTCTAAAATCGGAAAATCCTCGATAATATCAGCCACTTGGAATTCTGGAAGGCCTGACTGTCTGGTTCCAAAAATCTCACCTGAACCACGCATTTTCAAATCTTCCTCCGCAAGGACAAATCCATTGGTCGTTTCTGTCATGATGCGCATGCGGTCTTTCCCAGAATCAGTCTTGGGATTAGCAACGAGAACTGCATAAGACTGCTTATCTCCTCGACCCACACGACCTCTGAGCTGGTGAAGCTGGCTGAGCCCGAAGCGATCGGCATCCATGATAATCATGACGGTCGCATTGGGAACGTTGACCCCGACCTCGATAACCGTTGTCGAAACTAGAATATCTGTTTTTCGCTCTTTGAACTCCTGCATAATCTGGTCTTTTTCGTCACTCTTCATCTTACCATGTAGGAGGGCTACTTCGGCCTTACCAGCAAAATGAGCCGTCAACTCTTCTGATAAGGCAATGGCATTTTTCAAATCCAGAGCTTCTGATTCTTCAATCAAGGGAGAGATGACATAGGCTTGAGAACCTTTTTGGATTTCCCCCTCTAACCAAGTCAAGACCTGAGGCAATTGCTCATGCTTAATCCAGCGCGTCACAATAGGCTTCCGGCCTGCTGGCATCTGGTCGATAATGGAAACATCCATATCGCCAAAAGCTGTGATCGCCAAGGTCCGTGGTATGGGAGTCGCTGTCATCATGAGGACATCTGGATTGTCGCCTTTTTCTCTCAGAACACGCCTTTGCCCTACACCAAAGCGGTGCTGCTCATCGATGATAATCAAGCCCAGACGAGCATAATCCACCCCATCCTGAATCAGAGCATGGGTTCCGATAATCAAATCAGCCTCACCCTTGGCAATGGTCTCCAAAACTTCCCTCTTTTCTGCAGCTTTCAAGGACCCTGTCAAGAGAGCGAGTTTTAGGTCTGGGAAGAGACTCTGTAGACTCTCAAAATGTTGCTCTGCGAGAATTTCTGTTGGTACCATTAGGGCAGCCTGATAACCAGCTGTCACCGCCGCAAACATAGCCAAGCCAGCAACTACTGTTTTCCCGCTCCCCACATCCCCTTGCAGGAGACGATTCATGTGATGGTCGGACTTCATGTCGGTCAAAATTTCCTGCAAACTCTTTTCTTGAGCTGGGGTCAGGGCAAAAGGCAGACTTTCTTTAACAGCCGTCACTTTTTCCTGAGACCAGTTCAGAACCAGACCGCTTCCCTGAACTCTATTTTCAGACTTAAGCATCTGCAATTGCATTTGGAAATAAAAGAGTTCCTCAAACTTGATACGGCGAAGGGCTTGCTTGTATTCTGCCAAATCCTTGGGGAAATGCATAGCACGAACGGCCTGACAACGGGACATGAGTTTGTATTTGTCCAGCAAAGACTGGGGAAGATTTTCCTCAATCAAGAGGTCCAGTCCCTGATCAAAAGCCGTCTTGATAACTTTGACCAGACTGGTCTGACTGATTCCCTGAGCCAAGCGATAAACAGGCTGGAGGTCATCTTCCACCTGAGCCAGGACCTTCATCCCAGTCAAACTAGCCTTGGCACGGTCCCATTTTCCAAAGACGGCAAGAGTTGCTCCCAACTCTATCTTATCTGCTAGATAGGGCTGGTTAAAGAAATTCACCGCAAAAACGACTTCTCCCTGCTTGAGGCTAAAACGCAGACGATTGCGCTTGAAACCATAATACTGGACACTGGCAGGAGTCACGACTTGACCAGAAAGAACCGCCTTTTCACCGTCTTCCAGTTCCAGAACTTGCTTGGTTTTAAAGTCTTCATAACGGAAAGGAAAGTAGAGCAAGAGGTCTTGCAAGTTTTCAATTCCTAGTTTGGCGTATTTTTCTGCTGACTTTGGTCCCACACCAGGTAAGACATGCAAGGGTTGATGTAGATTCATGCTCCACTCCTTTCTTTTCTAATAATATTCTCTCGGAATGCGGTCGCTGAGGAGACAAACCACCTCATAGTTAATGGTTCCACGGTAGGTCGCTACCTGAGTTGCTGTGATTTCCTTGCCCCCGTTAGAACCAATCAAGGTTACTTTGGTTCCCAGCGGATAAAACTTAGGCAGACGAATGGTGATTTGGTCCATAGAAACCCTGCCGACGATTGGGCAAGCTTGGCCATCTACCAAGACAGAAAAATCCTGCATGTCTCGTGTCCATCCATCCGCATAGCCGATTGGCACGGTCGCGATGACTTGCTCGCTATCCGCTTGATAAGTTGCTCCATAGCCCATGCAAGCTCCAGCTGAAACTGTCTTGACATGGACCAGAGCAGATTCCAAGGTCAGGGCTGGTGTCAAGTTATAGGGTAAGTCCAAAACATCTCCGCTAGGATTCAGACCATACATGGCATCTCCCATACGGACCGCGTTAAAAATAGTCTCTGCATGCCAAAGAGTCGTTGCCGAATTACTGGCATGAACCAGCTCTGGAAGACCTTTCATACTTGACAGAATGGTTTTAAACCGTTCTAATTGCTCATTAAAGTAGGTATCTGATTCCTCATCTGCAGTAGCAAAGTGGGTAAAAATCCCTTCAACACGAGCACCATGTTGTTGGAGCAAGTCTTGAGCCTGATCAGCTTCACTAGCCTCTCTAAAACCAATCCGTCCCATTCCTGAATCAATCTTGAGGTGGACTGTCAATCCAGTTAGGTCCGTTTCCTTATCTAAGAGGGCTTGAACCCACTCCAGTCCAGCCACAGTCAAGGTGATGTCGTATTCTTTAGCAAGAGCAACAGCTTCTAGATCAGAAACTCCTAAAATGAGGATTCGCTTGCTCAGTCCAGCCTGTCTGAGTTCAATGGCCTCATCAATATTGGAAACGCAAAAACCATCAACATCATCTTGAATAGCCGTCGCAACAGCAACAGCCCCATGCCCATAGGCATTGGCCTTGACTACTGCAAATTTGAGCGTTCCTTGAGGGATATGAGCCCCCATTTGCTGAATATTTTGTCGAATAGCTCCCAGATGAATCAGAGCCTTGGTTGGTCTATGTGGACTAGCTTTCATGATTTTCCTCCAAAATGACACTGGCTGTCACAAACTGATCGGTGTGGCTGATAGACAGCCAAATCTTTCCTGAAAATGGTGCCTGACTAAAATAAGGCGCCCCGCGTTCATTATTCAAGACTTCCAAATCCTGAAAACCGAGCTTACCAATGCCCGTTCCCATAGCCTTGGAAAAGGCCTCCTTAGCCGACCAGCGACCAGCCAAATATTCTATTTGTCTGCGCCCTTTAAGACTGTTAAACCGTTCCATTTCCTTAGCGGTCAGCACGCGCTTGGCAAAGCCTTCATGTCGTGTAACTGCGCTTTCTATCGAAGCCAATTCTTCGATGTCAATTCCGTGTCCAACTATCATTCTCATCAAAAGGAGTTGAGATTCCCCCAACTCCATCCTTTTCACTTATTTTGTCAAGGTAGCATAAATCTCTTCTACCAAGGCCTCTGTATTTTCCCAACCTAGACAAGGATCGGTAATGGAGCAACCAAAGACCTCTGGTTGGTTTTGACGACCATCTGCTAGGTAAGATTCAATCATAAAGCCTCGAACCGTCTTTTTGATTTTCTCATTCCAGTCACGATTTTGCAAGGTCTGGCGAACAATTCGAATCTGCTCCATATATTGCTTGCCTGAGTTGTCATGGTTGGTGTCAATGAGGATAAAGGGATTTTCAAGTCCCATTGTCTCATAACGTTCAATGGCATTTAGCAAGGTTTCATAGTAAAAGTTAGGCTCATTTTTCCCATATTCATTGACTGCACCACGCAGGATGACGTGGGCCAAGGGATTTCCTGAAGTTTCAACTTCTTGCCCATGAAAGAGGAAGGTTTGTTTATTTTGAGCGGCATAGATGCCATTGAACATAACACCAAGATTTCCAGAGGTTGGATTTTTCATCCCGACCGGTGCATCAATCCCTGAAGCCACAAAACGGTGCTCTTGGTCTTCCACAGAACGAGCACCAACGGCATGATAGCTGACCAAATCATCTACCAAGACCAGATTTGACGGATAAAGCATCTCATCTGCAGTTGTCAAACCAGTCTCTGTAATCACGCGGTAGTGCAACTGGCGCACAGCCTGCAAGCCGTTAATCAGACTTGGAGCCTTAGAAGTATCTGGCTGGTGAACCAAACCTTTATAGCCGTCTCCGTTGGTGCGAGGTTTAGCTGTATAAACACGCATAACCATGAAAATCTTGTCCGCCACCTTCTTCTGCAAGGCAGATAAACGGCGGGCATATTCCAAGACAGCCTCTTCATTATCAGAAGAGCAAGGACCAATCACCAAAAGGATACGGTCATCTTCTCCTGAAATAATGTCTGCCAATTCTCTATCACGACGCTCCTTTAGTCGCAAGGCTTCCGCAGACAATTGGGTTTCTGCCTTGATTGCTTCAATATCGATTTCTTGACCTTTTTCAATAAATGCCATCTTATTCTCCTAGCGTTTGGTAGATTTCTCTGACGAGGGCTTCTGTATTTTCCCAGCCTAGGCAAGGGTCCGTGATAGACTTGCCAAATACTTCTGGTTCGTTTTGACGGCCGTCTTCTAGATAAGACTCAATCATAAAGCCACGAACGTACTGCTTGATTTTTTCATTCCAATCACGGTTAATCAAGGTCTGGCGGACAATTCGAATCTGGTCCATATATTGCTTACCAGAGTTGTCATGATTGGTGTCGACAATGATAAAAGGATTTTCCAATCCCATTTTCTCATACTGGGCAATGGTATCCATCAAATTATCATAGTAGTAGTTGGGAATATTCTTACCATACTCATTAATCGCTCCACGAAGAATGGCATGCGAAAGCGAGTTCCCAGTTGTTTCCACTTCTTTTCCTAGGAAAAGGAAACTTTGTTTGTTTTGAGCAGCATAAATCCCATTAAACATAACATTGAGATTTCCAGAGGTTGGATTTTTAAACCCAGTCGCAAAATCTGCCCCACTTGCCACAAAGCGGTGTTGCTGGTCTTCAACTGAACGGGCACCAACCGCCATGTAAGAAATCAAATCATCCACAAGCGGTAGATTTTCAGGATAAAGCATTTCATCAGCTGTCGTCATACCTGTTTCCGTGATGACACGATAGTGAAGATGGCGAACGGCTTTAATTCCGTTGATAAGACTAGGCGCTTCTGTCGCATTAGGCTGGTGAATTAAGCCCTTATAGCCATCTCCGTTGGTACGGGGTTTGGCAGTGTAAACACGCATAACCATAAAGATACGGTCTGCCACTTCTTCTTGTAGTACTGCCAAACGCTTAGCGTACTCAAGAACAGCTTCTTCATTGTCAGATGAGCATGGCCCGATTACCAAGAGAATTCGCTGGTCTTCTCCACGTATAATGGCTTCTAGCTCTTGATCGCGCTGAGATTTTCTCTCCAAAGCTTGGCCTTCTAATTTTGATAAGGCACGAACTTCTTCAATATTAATTTTAGGACTTTTTGCTGTAAATACCATAACTCATCTCCTTATAAATCAAACGGATACCAAGTAAAAATTTACTTTTCACAAGGTATCCGCCTCTAAACTATCTCATTTTATTGTCTTTTACCGTGACAGTTTTTAAACTTCTTACCAGAACCACATGGGCAAAGTTCATTCCGTCCAATCTGGCTCAAATCCAAATCTTCAGGTATATTTGCTTGGTGGGCAGCGATATTGCGAGTCGCTGTTGTACTGATATGGTGTTCTGCTTGTGGTCTTTCTTGTTCATGAATTTGTGCTTTCATCATCAAGCGTGTCACATCAAACTCAATCGAACCAATCATGTCATTAAACATACGGAAACCTTCTGCCTGATACTCAACAACAGGGTTGTTCTGAGCATAGCCACGAAGTCCAACCGCGTTACGCAATTGATCGAGGGCATCGATATGATCTGTCCACTTGTTATCCACCACTCGTAGAATCAAGACTTTTTGGAATTCTTTAACTGCTTCTTCATCGCGTAGTTTTGAAACCTGACTATCGTAAACCTGCAAGGCACGTTGGAAGAGCTCTTCCTTGATGGCCTTATCAGACAAGCCTGACAAGTCTTCCATCGTAATAGAATCTTCTGGAAGCAAGTTGTACTTAGCAAAGTTCAAAATTGCTTCTAGTTTTTCATCTTGTTTGGCACGCGCATGACCATCAACGACACGACCAATCGTGCGTTTGATCATAGAGTGAATTTCAGGTGCCAAGTCACGATCTGCAGTGATAACATCGTAACGTTGAGCGTAGATAATCTCACGTTGTTCACGCATGACATCATCGTATTGAAGGACTTGTTTACGGGTATCGTAGTTATTTCCTTCGACACGTTTTTGCGCTGCTTCAACCTGACGCGTCAACATACGAGACTCAATGGCCTCTTCAGACATGTTGAGACGTTCAAAGATTCCCTTCAAGCGTTCAGAACCAAAACGTTTCATCAAGTCATCT
>CAURTM010000064.1:0-6633 GCA_963527735.1 uncultured Streptococcus sp. | reverse complement strand
AAAATCCAGTGTCCGCAAGGACGTGCCGGTTCGACCCCGGCCGCCGGTATAGTAAAGAGCTAAGGAACGTAGTTAATCTTCGTTCCTTTTTTATATTATTTTTGCTATAATAATAGTTATTCAAATTTTATTTAGATTAAGAAAGTGTAGGATAGTATGTCTCGTTCTATCGATTTATTAAAACATCGGTATTTGAAAAATATTAAAGAAAATCCTGAATTGTTTGTCGGGATTGAGCTGGAATATCCTGTTGTAAACTTGGAAGGGGATGCTACAGATGTTGAAGTTATCAAGTACTTATTCCGATATTTAGTTTCTTCTTTTGATTTTACTGTAGAAAAGGTAGATGATTTTGGCAATCCTATCCAGTTAGTAGATCCGATAAGTCAGGATGCTATTTTATTTGAAGTTTCCTATACAACGATTGAGTTTGCATTTGGTAAGGCTGAAACGATTCAAGAGGTTGAAGAACGTTTTAGTATTTATATGAAAGCAATCCAGAAGAAGTTAGCTGAATCAAATCATGCTATTGTTGGCTGTGGTATTCATCCTAACTGGGATAAAAATGAGAATTGTCCAGTGACTTATCCACGCTATCAGATGTTGATGGATTATTTGAATTTGAGTAGGAATTTGATTGAATTAGACTTACATCATTTCCCTGAATATGGTGCTTTTATCTGTGGGAGTCAGGTCCAGCTGGATGTTTCAAAGTCTAACTACTTACGAGTGATTAATGCTTTTACCCAAATTGAAGCAGTTAAGGCTTATTTATTTGCAAACTCTGAGTTTTCGGGTGCAGATTGGGATACGAAAATTTCAAGGGACATTTTCTGGGAAGAATCCATGCATGGTATCTATCCAGAAAATGTCGGGGTCAATGCTAGACTCTTTAAAGATGAGGATGATTTTTTTGATTATCTAGATCATTCTGCAATTTTTACTGCGGAACGTGATGGGCAAACCTATTATTTTTATCCGATTCAGGCTAGGGACTATTTAGCTACATCTGAAATCCAAGCATATGCTCTTAATGGGGATGAGATTCTTATTTACCCTCAAGAGAAGGATTTTGAAACTCATCGTAGTTACCAGTACCAGGACTTAACGACTCGAGGAACGGTTGAGTTTCGTAGTGTGTGTACTCAACCTCTAGATAGAACCTTCGCTTCAGCAGCTTTTCACTTGGGATTGTTGGTTAATTTAGATAAGTTAGAAGCTTACTTAGAAACAGCACCTTTCTTTAAAGAATTTGGGCGAAATTATAAGTTTTTAAGACGACAATTTTCTAAGAAAAAGCTTACAGAACAGGAAGAAACTACGATTATAGAATTTTCCAAAGACTTACTCCTGCTAGCTGAGGAAGGACTGGAGATGAGAAATAAGCAAGAAATGACCTATTTACAGCCTTTGAAAGAAGAATTGGGACTATAATTTCTCTTATAAAGGGAGAATTTTCTGAAAAATCATGATATAATGGAAGAGACTATAGATAAAGGATAGAGAGTAATGACATTAGTTTATCAATCAACGCGTGATGCCAACAATACAGTAACTGCCAGCCAAGCAATTTTGCAAGGTTTGGCAACGGATGGTGGTTTGTTTACACCGCTTACTTATCCAAAGGTAGATTTGGACTTTGACAAATTGAAAGATGCTTCTTATCAGGAAGTTGCTAAGCTTGTTTTGTCAGCATTTTTAGATGACTTTACAGCTGAGGAGTTGGACTACTGTATCAACAATGCTTACGATAGCAAGTTTGATACTCCAGCTATCGCACCATTAGTGAAATTAGACGGCCAATATAATCTGGAGCTTTTCCATGGTTCAACAATTGCCTTTAAGGATATGGCCTTGTCTATTTTGCCATACTTTATGACAACAGCTGCTAAGAAGCATGGTTTGGAGAACAAGATTGTCATCTTAACAGCGACATCTGGTGATACTGGGAAAGCTGCTATGGCAGGGTTTGCGGATGTGCCTGGTACTGAGATTATTGTCTTTTATCCAAAGGATGGTGTCAGCAAGGTACAAGAGTTGCAAATGACCACTCAGACTGGCGACAATACTCATGTTATCGCTATTGATGGTAACTTTGACGATGCGCAAACAAATGTGAAGCATATGTTCAATGATGTGGCTCTTCGTGAAAGATTAGCGGCCAACAACTTGCAATTTTCATCTGCTAACTCTATGAATATTGGTCGTTTGGTGCCACAGATTGTTTATTATGTTTATGCCTACGCTCAGTTGGTTAAGACTGGTGAGATTGTGGCTGGTGATAAGGTCAACTTCACAGTACCAACAGGAAACTTTGGAAATATCTTGGCTGCCTTTTATGCTAAGCAAATTGGTTTGCCAGTTGGCAAATTACTCTGTGCTTCAAATGACAACAATGTTTTGACAGACTTCTTCAAGACACGTGTTTACGATAAGAAACGTGAGTTTAAAGTAACAACTAGTCCATCTATGGATATCTTGGTATCTTCAAATTTGGAGCGTCTCATTTTCCATCTTTTGGGGAATGATGCTGAAAAGACAGCTGAACTTATGAATGCCTTGAACACGCAAGGACAATATGAGTTGACAGACTTTGATGCAGAGATTCTTGAACTATTTGCAGCTGAATATGCGACTGAGGAAGAAACAGCAGCAGAAATCAAGCGTGTTTATGAGTCAGATTCTTATATCGAGGATCCACATACGGCGGTTGCCTCAGCAGTTTATAGAAAATACCAAGCGGCTACTGGCGATGTGACTAAGACGGTGATTGCTTCAACAGCTAGTCCATACAAGTTCCCAGTAGTTGCAGTAGAAGCGGTAACAGGGAAAGTTGGCTTTACTGACTTTGAAGCCTTGGCTCAATTACATGAAATCTCAAGAGTGGCTGTGCCACCGGCAGTTGATGGACTTGAAACAGCTCCTGTTCGTCATAAGACAACAGTGGCGGCTACTGACATGCAAGTAGCGGTTGAGGCTTATCTAGGACTTTAAGACAGAGGGAGTAAACTCGGTTGGGAAACCAACTGAGTTTCTTTTCATCAGGAGGAAGGATTGTTTAAGAAAAATAAAGACATTCTTAATATTGCCTTGCCAGCTATGGGCGAAAACTTTTTGCAGATGCTCATGGGGATGGTGGATAGTTACTTGGTTGCCCACTTGGGCTTGATAGCTATTTCGGGTGTATCAGTAGCTGGCAATATTATCACGATTTACCAGGCGATTTTCATCGCTCTGGGAGCTGCTATTTCCAGTGTTATTTCAAAAAGTTTGGGGCAGAAGGATCAGTCTAAGCTAGCCTATCATGTGACTGAGGCCTTGAAGATTACCTTACTATTAAGTTTCCTTTTAGGATTTTTGTCCATCTTCGCTGGGAAAGAGATGATAGGACTTTTGGGGACGGAGAGAGATGTAGCTGAGAGTGGTGGACTCTACCTATCTTTGGTAGGCGGATCGATTGTTCTCTTGGGTTTAATGACCAGTTTGGGTGCCTTGATTCGTGCAACGCATAATCCACGTCTGCCTCTCTATGTTAGTCTTTTATCCAATGCCTTGAATATTCTTTTTTCAAGTCTAGCTATTTTTGTTCTGGATATGGGGATAGCTGGTGTTGCTTGGGGGACTATTCTGTCTCGTTTGGTTGGTCTTGTGATTTTGTGGTCGCAATTAAAGCTGCCTTTTGAGAAACCGACTTTTGGTTTAGATAAGGAACTATTGACTTTAGCTTTGCCAGCAGCTGGAGAGCGGCTTATGATGCGGGCTGGTGATGTCGTTATCATTGCCTTGGTCGTTTCTTTTGGAACGGAGGCAGTTGCTGGGAATGCAGTCGGAGAAGTCTTGACCCAGTTTAACTACATGCCTGCCTTTGGCGTCGCTACGGCAACGGTCATGCTGGTGGCTCGAGCGGTTGGAGAGGATAATTGGGAAAGAGTCGCTAGTTTGAGCAAACAAACCTTTTGGCTTTCTCTGGTCCTCATGTTACCCTTGACCTTCAGTATCTATGCTTTGGGTATACCACTAACTCATCTCTATACGACTGATTCTCTAGCGGTGGAGGCTAGTGTTCTAGTGACACTTTTTTCACTACTTGGTACTCCTATGACGATAGGAACAGTCATCTATACAGCAGTCTGGCAGGGTTTGGGCAATGCTCGGCTTCCCTTTTATGCGACAAGTATAGGAATGTGGTGTATCCGCATTGGAACAGGATATCTGATGGGGATTGTGCTTGGTTGGGGCTTGCCTGGTATTTGGGCAGGGACTCTCTTGGATAATGGTTTTCGCTGGTTATTTCTACGTTACCGTTACCAGCGTTATATGAGCTTGAAAGGATAGGAAATGCAAAAAACAGCTTTTATTTGGGATTTAGACGGGACTTTATTGGACTCTTACGAAGCAATTTTGTCAGGGATTGAGGAGACTTTTGGTCAGTTTGCTATTCCTTATGATAAGGAAAAGGTAAGAGAGTTTATTCTCAAGTATTCTGTTCAGGATTTGCTTGTGCAGGTGGCAGAAGAGAAAAAACTGGATGTGGAAGTGCTAAATCAAGTGCGTGCCCAGAGTCTGGCTGAGAAGAATGCTCAGGTAGTTTTGATGCCAGGTGCGCGTCAGGTGTTGGCTTGGGCAGACAAAGTAGGGATACAACAGTTTGTTTATACTCATAAGGGGAACAACGCTTTTACAATTCTCAGAGATTTGGGTTTGGAGTCCTATTTTACGGAGATTTTAACCAGCCAGAGTGGCTTTGCGCGCAAGCCTAATCCGGAAGCGGCTACTTATCTGATAGACAAGTATCAGTTGAATCCTGATAATACTTATTATATAGGGGATCGGACTCTGGATGTGGAATTTGCCCAGAATAGTGGGATTCAAAGTATCAACTTTTTAGAGTCGACTTATGAAGGAAATCACAGGATTCAAGCGTTAGCAGATATTTCCCGTTTTTTTAAGGCTGAGCGATAAAAAGATTGTGTCAGTTTTGTGACAGAGACCTAACAAACTATTTCAAGTAACCGAGTTTGTTACAAGGAATAGACAGTTCTGTTAAATAGGCCCGAGAGGGCTTTTTTTCTGCTTTTTTTGTGTTATCATAGACAGGTACTCATTTGAAAGGAATTTGAAAGAATGAAGAAAAAAATGTTATTAGCGTCAACAGTAGCCTTGTCCTTTGCCACAGTATTGGCAACTCAAGCAGAAGAAGTTCTTTGGACTGCACGTAGTGTTGAGCAAATCCAAAACGATTTGACTAAAACAGACAATAAAACAAGTTACACCATTCAGTATGGTGATACCTTGAGCACCATTGCAGAAGCCTTGGGTGTAGATGTCACAGTTCTTGCGAATTTGAATAAAATCACTAATATGGACTTGATTTTCCCAGAAACTGTTTTGACAACGACTGTCAATGAAGCTGAAGAAGTAACGGAAGTTGAAATCCAAACTCCTCAAGCAGACTCTAGTGAAGAAGTGACAACTGCGACAGCAGATTTGACAACTAATCAAGTGACGGTTGATGATCAAACTGTTCAGGTTGCAGACCTTTCTCAACCGATTGCAGAAGCTCCAAAAGCAGTAGAAACTACAAGTACAAAAGAAGTAGCAACAAGTTCAGAAGTTGCAGAGACAGTGATTGCTGCAGAAGAAGTGGCACCATCTACAGGAACTTCTGTTTCAGAGGAGCAAACAGCCGAAACAAGCAATGCAGTTGCAGAAGTAGCTCCTCAGGCAACGATTTCAGCTGAGAAGCAGGAAACACAAGCAAGCATTCAAGCTGAATCAGCAGTAGAAGCAACTACAACGCCAGTAGAAGAAAAAGCAACCGAAACAACTGCAACAAGTTCAGAAGAAGCAAAAGAAGTAGCATCATCAAGTGAAGCTGCACCAACAGTTTCTACTTATCAACCAGAAGAGACGAAAATAATTTCAACAACTTACACAGCTCCAGCTGCGCCCGATTATGCTGGACTTGCAGTAGCGAAATCTGAAAATGCAGGCCTTCAACCACAAACGGCTGCCTTTAAAGAAGAAATTGCTAACTTGTTTGGCATCACCTCTTTTAGTGGTTACCGTCCAGGGGACAGTGGAGATCACGGAAAAGGTTTGGCTATCGACTTTATGGTACCAGAAAGCTCAGAACTAGGGGATAAGATTGCGGAATACGCTATTCAAAACATGGCCAGCCGTGGAATTAGTTATATCATCTGGAAACAACGTTTCTATGCTCCATTCGATAGCAAATATGGGCCAGCTAATACTTGGAACCCAATGCCAGACCGTGGTAGCGTGACAGAAAATCACTATGACCACGTTCACGTTTCAATGAATGGATAAACCTGACTTGGTAATATCATTTTGACGAATGAGATCTAGCTTTCGTGATAGGAAGCGAGTCTCGTTCGTTTTTCTTTGTCATACTCTTCGAAAATCTCTTCAAACCACGTCATCTTCACCTTGCCGTAGGTATGGTTACTGACTTCGTCAGTCTTATCTACAACCTCAAAGCAGTGCTTTGAGCAACCTGCGGCTAGCTTCCTAGTTTGCTCTTTGATTTTCATTGAGTATCAGAGATCAATCCTAGTCTCTCTAGTCCTTTTCACTCCAGAATAAGGGAAATATGTTATACTTGTTTTTAAG
>CAURTM010000063.1:0-6644 GCA_963527735.1 uncultured Streptococcus sp. | reverse complement strand
AATCGGAGAAGGCATCACTGAAGAGGCGATTGGTAATCTTGACCACTTCGCTATTCCCCAGTTTGGTCTTAGTTTGTCCTTCAAACTGTGGATTTGGATGTTTAACTGAGATAACTGCAGTTAATCCTTCACGAACATCTTCCCCTGTTAGGTTGTCCTCATTGTCTTTCAGTAACTTATTTTTACGAGCATAATCGTTGATGACACGTGTCAAGGCTGTACGGAAACCTTGTTCATGCGTTCCACCTTCATGGGTATGAATATTATTGGCGAAACTCATGACATTTTCATGGTAACCCGTTGTGTACTGCATGGCTACTTCAACTGTAATATCATCCATCTCACCATCTGTGTAGATTGGTGTATCAAAGATTACATCCTTGTTATCATTGATATATTCAACGTAGCTAGCAATCCCACCTTCATAGTGGTAATGCTTAGTTTGTTCCAAACCTTCACGCTTATCTGTAATTGAAATTTGAAGGCCGCGATTTAGAAAGGCCAATTCTTGAATGCGTTTATTTAATTTATCAAAATCAAAGGTTGTTGTTTCAGTGAAGATTTCTGGATCCGGTGTAAAGTGAACTGTTGTTCCAGTTTTATCCGTATCTCCAACTACTTCAAGATCTGCGACAACATGACCACGACGGTATTCTTGGTAATGAATCTTACCATTTTTGTGGACATGAACATCTAATTGAGTGGAAAGGGCATTAACTACTGATGACCCTACTCCGTGAAGACCACCTGAAACCTTGTAGCCGCCACCGCCAAACTTTCCTCCAGCATGAAGGACCGTAAAGACTGTCTCAACAGCAGGTCGGCCTGTTTTTTCCTGAATATCGACTGGGATCCCACGCCCATCATCGACAACAGTAATCGAATCATCTGGCTCAATAAAGACTTGAATATGGCTGGCAAATCCTGCCAAGGCCTCATCGATTGAGTTATCAACGATTTCCCAGACTAGATGGTGAAGACCTTCTTTTGAGGTTGACCCGATATACATCCCTGGACGCATACGAACAGCCTCTAAGCCCTCTAAAACTTGAATTTGACTGGCATCATAATCCTGTGCCTGCAGATTTTTGATTTCTTCTGTCATCTTATTCCTTTTTCTTACATGTCTAATACTTGTCTTAAATTCACGATACTGGTAAACAAGTGGGTAGCTAGTCCTGCAGCTTGCCCGGCTTCGATATCAATTGGTCGATCACCAATAACAAGACCAGAGCCAATCTGATACTTTTCTCTTAAATAAAGCATGGACTCAGGATCTGGTTTTCTCTTAAAGCCTGAGCTAGAAGTCACCACTTCTGTAAAATAAACTGCTATAGAGGTTTTTTCTAAAATTTCCAAAACCTGATCATTTCTGTGAGAAACCAAGAAATGACGCCCACCTTGATTTGAAATGTCTTCCAATAGGTCAGAAACTCCTTCAAATAAAATCGGGTGTTCTAGCTCTCTGGCTTCATTTTCCTTGTATTTTTCTAAAAAATGCTCTAAGTTGGGAGCGAATGTCTCAATCGCAAAATCAGTAGAAACCTTTAAAGCCTGATAGACACTGTCATGGTCTTGTGTGATGCCATACAGTGCCAATGTTTCAACAAATGCAGCTGTTGAAGTTTCATAATTATCCAGTAAAGTTCCACCTAAATCCCAGATATAATCGTGATATTTCATACCCTTCATTATAGCATTTTTTTATGAAAAAAGCGATGATTTCCCTGATTTTTCCACATAAAAAACGAGAGAATAACTCCCGTTTTACTGATTTTTACCAAAGACATCTCGATAGAGCATTCCTGTTCGTAAACTCTCTGCGTCTCCTCCTAATTGCTCCACCAACTCATAGGCAAAGGCAAGGGCTGTAGAGGGACCTCGACTGGTTGTCAAGTGACCATCTACCACTACTGTTTCCTTGACGTAGTGACCATCAAGGATTTGCTCTTGAACACCGTCATAACAAGTGTATTCCTTGTTTTTCAATAGCCCTGCTTGATTGAGGGCAATTGGCGCAGCACAAATAGCTGCTAATTTTTTTCCTTCTTGCTCGAAGTTTTGCAATTCTTGCATCAGGGCCTGATTGTCACGCAAATGTGCAGAACCAGGCATTCCGCCAGGAAGGACAATCATGTCATAGTCTGATAAATCACCATCAAAAACACGATCTGCACTTACTTGGATTGCATGCGACCCCGTCACTTGCTTTTCAAATCCTACCATATCACAAGTAATATTTGCACGACGCAAGACATCTACAACTGTCAAAGCTTCAATTTCTTCAAAGCCCTGAGCTAACATAACGGCTACTTTAACCATGATTTTCTCCTTATTTGATTTGTTTTAATACAACCTTTTTCCTCTTGAATCGGACTTTTCCACTCTTTTCTTCAGCTAGATTAGTCTGGTAACTCATCGATAAAAGCAAGCCAACACCAATCAGATTACTGATAATAGCTGACCCCCCTTGAGAAATGAAAGGCAAGGGAATCCCAGTCAAAGGAAGCAAGCCCGTCACGGCACCGATATTCTCAAAGATATGGAAGAGCAACATCATAATCAAACCTGTGGAAATATAGGTGTAGAACTGGTTATTTGATCTAAGAGTAATCTTTAACATACGGTAAATCAGCATAAGATAAAGGGCAATAACAAGGACAGAGCCAATAAAGCCAAAATCCTCTGCGATAACCGTGAAAATCATATCTGACTCACGAACTGGAATAAGCAGATTAGAAGCATTAAATCCCTGACCAAATAAGCCACCACTCCCAATGGCAATCTGCCCTTGAGCCTGCTGATAGGTCGTTGTTTGAGCAAAATCAAAAGGATTAAGCCAAGCCAAAATACGGTTGATTTGGTAAGTCGGCATTCCCAATTGATGGAGAAAAGCCCGGCCGTCCTTACTGATAAAAACAGCTAAGAAACCAGCAATTCCTGTTACAGCAGTCACAAATACTGGGATAATAATTTTCCAAGAAACTCCTGATAGCAAGACGATTCCTGAGAAAATGGCTACAAAAACCAAAGCCGTCCCCAAGTCACTTTGAAGTGCCAAAAGAACTAGGACTGGAATGGTAAAGACAATCATCCAGAAAATCAACAAGAAGTCCAGCGGAACTGTGCGTCTCCATTCCTTATGTTTTTTAGTAAACTGGACAATCACACGAGCCAACATGAGGATATAGGATATCTTCATAAATTCTGACGGCTGGAACAAGGTAACACCATTTACCGATACCCAGTTTTTGGCACCCGTTGATGCAACTAAGCTTGGATTATAAAAGACGATCGGCAAGACCATGAGTCCCAAGCCTAAAATATACAGAAAGGGGGTCACTTTCCAAAGAAATTCTGTATTAAAGAGCATGACGATAAAACCAATCACAAGCCCCAAGGCGATCCAGGCGACCTGCTGCCCTAAAATGGGCAGAATATTGTTTGGATAATCATGACTAACAGCTATATAGATAGCCACCACGCCAATAACCAGTAGAAAAAATACTGGCAATAGCAAACTATAATCGACTCTAGAGTCGAGAGAACGTTTCATATATACTAACCTTATACTTTCATACAATACTATTTATCAAAGTTCATTTAAAAATTTATCAACAGCCTCATCAACTTCGGATCGAGAGACGGTTTTAACAGTCGCTTCTTTTGCTAGAGATGCTACTATCTGTTTGCCATATCGCTTTCCGACAATTCTCCTATCCAAAATAAGAGTTAAGGAACGTTGGTGTTCGCGTCTCATACTTCTTCCCAAAGCCTGTTTTAAACGAATAATGGCCATTGGCAATTGATAATCATAAAAGGCATTTTTCCCTTCCTGATTCAGTTCCTGATTAATCTTTTTCGTCAAGGGCTCTTGAGGATTTTGGAAAGGAAGTCTTGGTACAACTTGAATCACAAAAGGATGACTTGAAAAATCAACTCCCTCCCAGAAACTTGCTGCACCAAGCAGGATTTGTTGTTCACCTTTTTCAAAACGTTTCTTAAGCTGATGAACATCCCCATTTTTATACTGAGCCAAATGACTAACTGGAAGTAAATCCGATACTGCTAGAAGCATGTCTTTAGAAGTAAAGAGAACTAAAATCGGTTGTTGGAAAGCTTGAACATCCATCAGCAAATTAGCTACCTCTTGAGCATAAACTTCTAAGGAGGTTTCTGTTACCAAGGGAAAATCCTTGACCAAGACCACTTCTTGATCCTGTTTTTTACCAGCTTCAATCTTAACAAATTTAGCTTCGGGATAGCCTAACAGGTCTGCCAAAGAAACTCTCTGACTAATCTCAAGAGTAGCCGACACTCCCAAGACTTGACATGAATCAGGCACTAAGGAAGATAGAAGAATACGGCCTGATTTTGTAGAAGAAATTTGAATTTTCTTTTGACTCGTTTCAATTGCTTCAAGCCAGTAATCTCGGTCAGCTGTAAAATAGCGAACCAACTCCTCAAAACCTTCTACCTCTAATTCTGAAAAATATTGATGGAGATTGACCAGAGAATCTAATATATTTTTCTTAGATTTTCCAGACTGAAATTGTTCAATCAAGTAGAGGCACTCAAAGCGAATACTTTCTAGTATTCGTTGCTGGACCTTATTTTGCTCCTCCAGTAAAGCCTTATCAAGCAAATCGATAATAGACTGGATATCGTGAGTCACTTGAAGCAGATTTTCTAGAGCCAACAAGATCTTTTGAACTTCATCAATAATCAATAAACTGTCGATGACAAATTCAGGATTATCTTCAAGTCTGGTTACAAGATAGGCATGATTGGTCACTAAAAGCTTGCAGGTTTGTGCCTTTTCTTGACTACGTTTCCAGAAATCTTCCGTCACAAATAAACTCTTGGATGATAAATTCCCATCATGACGAAGGTCTGTTAGAAAATGTTGGTAACGGTAGAGTTGCCCAATTTCATCCAAATCTCCTGTCTCTGTCTCAGTCAGCCAGACCAAGAGTTGCATTTTAAAGCGTCTAAATAAGCGATTTTCATCATTTTCCTGCAAGGAACGATAAAAGGCATCCAACTTCAGATAATTGTGTGGTCCCTTTAAACTATGAATATCTATATGGAACACATCCTTAAGACGTTTACCTTCTTCTTCCATGATCTGATTTTGAAGAATCTTTGTCGGAACGCTAAGAACAATTTGACGCTCTTTGGGTTGAGATAAAGCGGGTAAGAGATAGCCATAGGTTTTCCCAATCCCTGTCGGTGCTTGAATCAGAGAGACAGGCTCATCTTTCAATAGCAAGCCAACCTCTTTAGCAAAATTTTCTTGCTCCTCCCTCACTTCAAGATTCAACAGAGAAATATTTTTAGAAAAATCTTGGGATAGTTTTCGTGGCTCCAGGGGAGCTCCAGTTTTCTTGAAATACAGTCCTTGAACTTCGACCAAGTCTGGAGAACTAAGGATAGATTGGTTGCGATAAATTTCCTCAATAACCAGGTAGGACTCATATAAGAGAGCGTCAGCCATTTCCAGCAAGCGTTCCAAGAGTCCTTTAGGAAGCTGGGCCATCTTTTCTCGTAAAAAAAGAAGTAATTCCGCTGTAGCTTGGGCATCTGAAAGGGCTGTGTGAGCGTGTTTTAGAGGAATTCCTAATTCTCGACACAATATCGGCAAACTATATTTTTCCAGTTTAGGGAAAAAGACCTGAGCCAATTCGACCGTGTCAACACGAGGATTTCTTAGTTCATAGCCTTCAAAAAATAAATTTTCCGCCAAAAGATTGGCATCAAACTGAACATTATGGGCTACAAAAATCCCGTCCTCCACCAAGTCAAAGATTTTTCTAGCAACTTGCGAAAAATCAGGTGCTTGCGCCAGACGTTGGTCTGTCAATCCTGTCAGTTCTTTGATATGAGCATCCAAAGGTTCATGTGGATTGACATCCGTCGTATAGTGATCGACGATTTTTCCGTCCTCAATCACAACAATTCCCACTTGGATAATTTTAGCCTTACTACCTGTGCTAGTTGCCTCTAAATCAACCACAACATAGCGATTACCAATCGTTTTCATTATAAAAAATTATACCAAAAAAAGGGCCATTTGGCACCTGCAAACATGGGATAATTTTCAAACTCAAGAAGGTTACTTGTCTTAAAAATCCCAGCAAACAGAGCATCCTAGCCTACTTATTTTTTTGAAATTATTGGAGAATAAGAAAAATTGAGAGAAGAAATGTTTGCATCTTCCTTCTCTCAACGAATCATATACTTTATTTAACCATGTCAGGATCGTAGTCATAAAATCCTGTATCAAGGAAACGGTTTTTAGGGTGAAGTTTACGCACTTCTTCATCCAGCAAGAAGGCTTGGTCATGGCTAAAGTTACCCTCTTGAATCAAGCTACGCGCTTGGATAAAGAGTTTTGCAATCTCAACAAAGTTCTGACCAGGTGTATAGAGACCTTCTAGTTTCCAGTGAGTAAAGCCATGCTCTACCAATTCTGTCAATTTTGTCATCAAATCAAGGTCGTTATTGGCAAAGATATGGGTCCCATGATTGTCTTCAAAGATAGAGTAATGGCTCTCAGGATCACTTGGCTCAGCCAAGAAAAGGTCACGCTTACGGGTCTTTTCATCATCGATATGCGTAAAGTTATAGTAGTTTTGCAAAAG
>CAURTM010000062.1:0-6851 GCA_963527735.1 uncultured Streptococcus sp. | reverse complement strand
GGTAGGGATGATTGTAGGATTTATCCTTAGTCAAAGTATCAAGAAGATTAAGTAATGAGGTTGAGTCAAAAGTCTTTCAAATAAGAAAAACGCATAGTATCAGGTGTTGAAAACCCTTGATACTATGCGTTTTATTGTGGGAAGATTTTCGAAGAATTTTAATCAAAATAAAGCAAGTCTTTGCTGGTGTTTGTAAAGAGGTCAAAGCCATCCTTGGTAACAACACCACAGTCTTCGATACGGACACCGACTTTACCAGGGATATAGATACCTGGTTCAACAGAGAAGCACATGCCTTCTTCGATGACCATGTCGTTTCCTTCCATGATAGATGGGAATTCGTGGACATCCATACCGATACCGTGACCGAGACGGTGGTTGAAGTACTCGCCGTAACCAGCTTTTTCGATGACCTCACGAGCAGCGCGATCCACTTCATGGGCAGTCACCCCTGGCTTGATAAAGTCAAGAGCAGCTTGTTGGGCTTCAAGAGTCAAGTTATAAATGTCTTTCTTGAATTGGTCTGGTTTGCCGACAGCGACCGTACGAGTCATATCTGACGCATAGCCGTTGACTAGAACACCAAGGTCAAAGAGGAGAAGGGCGTTATTTTCAACTTTGTTTGCTGCTGGAATACCGTGCGGATTTGCAGCATTATCACCAGTCAAGACCATGGTATCAAAGCTCATTTCATAGCCTTCACGTTTCATAGCAAAGTCAATTTGGGCGATGATATCTGTCTCAGTCTTATCAAGAGAAATATTGTCAAAACCAACATTAACAGCCTTGTCCGCATAGAGACCTGCAACCATCATTTTTTGCACTTCATCAGCTGATTTGATGAGGCGCATGCGTTGGATACGAGGTGTGAGGTTTTCAAACTCAGCAGTTTCAAAGACTATTTTTAATCCATGATATTTGGTTAAGATGAGATTGTCAAACTCAACAGCGACACGTTTGAAATCAAGCTGTGGAAGAGCATGTTTCATTTTTTGCCATGGATTTTCAGAATCCACATAGCCCACAACTGGGAAGGAAACAGTGCTAGTAGCACGCTCAACTTCAAGGGCTGGGACAAAGAGGAGGGGTTCTTGATCCGCTAGGATAAAAAGGAACATTTGGCGTTCATGGGGATCACTGTAAAAGCCAGTGAGGTAATTGATTGTGACGGGGTCAGATACGACAGCGACGTCTAGTTTTTCTGATTCAAGATATGTTACGATTTGTTGTAATTTAGACATATGCTACCTTCTTTCTACCCCTCTATTTTGGCAAAAAAAGAGAGAAAATGCAAGGGAGAAGGGTAAAAGAAAAGACAAAAAGAACTCCGACAAGATAACGGAGTTCTTTGATATAGTTTCACTTTGTTTAAGAAAAGTCAGCCTTGCTTTTGACGTCGCTGTATTCTTCAGCGATTTCTTGGCTGAGGATGTCCTCATAAGCAGGGAGTTGAATGTCCTGACCATATTTCTTCTTGAGGGCAGTAGTGACTAGGCGATAAGCTAGATTGGCATTACGAGAGAGGATAGGCCCGTGGAAGTAAGAACCAAAGACATTCTTATAATGAACCCCTTCGCCGACCTTTTCTTCGTTATTTCCATTTCCATAGACAACCTGTCCCAGTGGTTTTTGGTCATCCGAGAGAAAGGTACGGCCCTGGTGATTTTCAAAGCCATAGTAGGTTTCATCGAAATCTTCATTGTGAATCTTGATGTCACCGATAAAGCGGTTATTGGTCTGGTTGAGGGTGTAGTGACCCATGACACCTAGCCCTTCGATGCGTTTGCCTGAAGCTTCAATATAATATTGCCCCAATAGTTGGAAACCACCACAGATAGCCAGAACCACACCGTCGTTTTGGATGTAGTTGTCAATGCTCTTTTTTTTAGCAGGTAGGTCGTCTGCAATGATACTTTGTTCAAAGTCTTGACCGCCACCGAAAAAGGCGATGTCGTAGTGATTTTCATCAAAGTCATCATGGAGAGAAACGATGTCAACCGTCACATGGGCTCCCAGTTTTTCAGCCACATACTTGAGCATGAGGATGTTTCCATTGTCCCCGTAGGTATTCATGAGGTTTCCATAGAGGTGGGCAATGTTGAGCTGATAGGGGTAATTGCCAGCTTTTGAGGAAAGTGAAGTATAAACCATTAGTTCATCTCCTTTCTAACAATCTGACGACTAGCCAGCAGTTCGCGGAATTCAAGCATAGCAGTATAGGTAGCTAGAATATAAGCATGCTTGCAGTCTTGGTTCTCAATGGTCTTAAGAACTTGTTCCAGACTACTTGTTTCAGTGATTTTCTCAGCTGGATAGCCTGTTACTCGTAGACGACGTGCAATTTCAGAATGGCGAACACCGCCAGCGTTGATTTCAGGAATGTCCATATCAGTGATTTGTTCAAAATCAGCATCCCAGATCCAGCTTGTATCAATGCCGTCTGCATAGTTAGCGTTAAGGAGGACAGATAGGCTAAATGGATAAGGTGCTAGTTTAATCATTTCGATAGCTTGAGTTGCACCGACTGGATTTTTAATCAAGACGAGGGTACATTCCTTGTCACCGATATGGAAGGTTTCTTGGCGTCCAAAGACAGCACGGCTCTTATCAAATCCCTGTTTGATGAGTTGTGAATCTGCACCGAGAAAACGGGCGATGGCAACCGCAGCTAGGGCGTTGTAGATATTGTAGAGTCCACCGATTTGGATACCGTATTCTTGTCCGTCAATGACAAAGCGAGAGCGATTGTTGGTCAACTCAACTAGTTCTGTCAAGCGATAGTCGAGATCAGGACGTTTACATCCACAACCTTCACAGATATAGGCCCCCAAGTTTGCATAGGTATTATGCTCATATTTGAGGATGCCTTGGCAGTCAGGACAGAGAATCCCTTCGGTATTATAGTGAGCCAGCTGGGCTGGGCCTTTCTCCAAGTCAAAACCAAAATACTGTACAGGATTTGGAATAGCTGGCTTGTAGAAAAGTGGACTATCTCCATTAAGGAGAACAGTGGCAGTAGGCACTTTACGAATGGCATCCAAAATCATCTTGTAAGTTGTGTAAATCTCACCATAGCGGTCCATCTGGTCACGGAAGATATTGGTGATAACAAAAAGGCTTGGCTGGATATAGTCACAGATACGAGATAGACTGGCTTCGTCGATTTCTAGGACGGCAATATTTTTCCCAGTTTTTGAAGATTTGGCTGTTAAGAAGGTTGTCGCAATCCCTGTAATCATGTTGGCACCGCTTGGGTTGGTCAGAACTTGACCATAAACCTCTTTTAAAATGCCGACAGTGAGGGCAGTTGTTAGGGTTTTTCCGTTGGTTCCAGTGACCACGACAATCTCGTAGTTCTTAGCTAGGTTTTGTAAAATATCTTTATCAAATTGAAGGGCAAGTTTTCCTGGAAGCGTACTTCCACGGCCAAGACGACTTAAAACGAAGTGGGAAGAACGCCCAGCAAGAAGGCCTAAAGTAGTTTTTAATTTCATATTTCTATTATATCATAAAAGAGGGAAAAGACTGATTTGAGGTTCCGCAGAAGTAAAAACAGCCCACAGAGGGCTGTTAGTTAAGATGAGATTTGAACTTAAATCGCAAACAAGTCATTCAAGTTCTCAGCCAAGGTTGGGTGAGTGAAGATTTGTTTTGTGAAGTAAGTGTAAGGAATCTTGTTGTCCATAGCAACAGTGATGATGTTGATGATTTCTTGAGAACCTTCTGAGAAGATGCTTGCTCCAAGAATTTCTTTTGTTTCAGTATTAACAACAGCTTTGAAAGCTCCGCGAAGGTCTCCGTTTACGTGACCACGAGGCATGGCTGCAACAGGAATTTCCTTCACAGCGTATGGAAGTTTCAAATCAGCTGCTTGGCTTTCAGTCAAACCAACTTGTGAAAGTGCAGGTGTGATGAACATAGTATTTGGTACATTGAGACGGTCTTCAAGTGTGTAGCTGCCATCTCCAGCAAGGTAGCTGTAAACAACACGGAAGTCATCAAGTGAAATGTAAGTAAATTGAAGGCCACCGTTGACATCTCCAACTGCAAAGACACCAGGAACGTTTGTTTGACAATGTTTGTCTACTTTAATAGCACCACGTTCAGTTAGTTCAATATCTGTATTTTCAAGTTGAAGTGGTTCTACATTTGGTTTGCGTCCAGTTGCGTAGAGAAGGGCATCGAAACGGTAAGTTTCGTTTTCAGTTACGACAAGGACTTGGTCACCGTCATTTTTAATTTCAGTAGTACGGATATTTTGAAGCAATTCAATACCGTCTTCTTCCATGTATTGTTTAGCAAGAGCTGCGATGGAAGGTTCTGCACGAGGAAGGAAAGTATCCAAGGCATCTAGGACTGTAACCTTGCTTCCAAGTTTGTTGTAAAGGCCAGCAAATTCAAGACCGATATTTCCACCACCAAGGACTCCAAGATTTTCAGGCAATTTGTCCAAGTTTTGGATACCTGTTGAGTCAAAGACGTTTTTGCTTGTAGCAAGTCCAGGGATTGGCAAGACGTTTGAAACAGCACCAGTGTTGATGACGATTGTTTCAGCAGTCAGTTCTTTCTTTTCATCACCAGCTTGGATTTCGATGACTTTATTTGAAAGGAAGTGAGCTTCCGCATCAAAGATGTCGACGCCTGTACCAGCAACAGTAGCATAGTTTTTACCGTTGAGGCGACCAGTGATAGTGTTTTTGGTAGCAATCACTTCTTCAAAAGACAAGTCTTTCTCAGCAGCAACTAGCAAAGTCTTAGTTGGGATACAACCAATGTTGATACAAGTTCCACCGTACATAGCTTTGCTACGTTCAACGAGGGCAACTTTTTTGCCAGCTGAAGCCAATTTACCTGCTAGTGTTTTACCAGCTTTACCAAATCCGATAACGATTAAATCATAAGTTAACATTTAGAGTTCCTCCTATTCGCATTTCATTCTAGCACAAGAAAAAAACTTTTGCACAATTCTGCTACGCTTTAAAAAAGTTTATGAAATAGTGGAAATTTTATCCTCATTTTCTCAGAAAAATCGTTTACATGACTTTATCGATGGATTAGGCTATCTTTTGCTTCTCTCTTGTGTTATACTAGATAGGTTGCAAAGAAAACAGTACTTTTCTTTTGTGGAAAAGAAGCAACACGATTTTATATCCAGTATATGAAAATACGTCATAAAAAGAAAAGTATAAACTAAGCCCTATAGGGTGGCTTCGCACCACCTTTAGAAAGAAGAATAACGTGAAATTTAATGAATTAAACTTGTCTGCTGATTTGCTAGCAGAGATTGAAAAAGCTGGTTTTGTAGAAGCCAGTCCGATCCAAGAACAAACTATTCCCTTGGCTCTTGAAGGTAAGGACGTTATCGGTCAAGCTCAGACTGGTACAGGAAAAACTGCAGCCTTTGGCTTGCCTACCCTTGAAAAAATCCGTACAGAAGAAGCGACTATCCAAGCCTTGGTCATCGCTCCAACTCGTGAACTAGCTGTCCAAAGTCAAGAAGAACTCTTCCGCTTTGGTCGTAGTAAGGGAGTCAAAGTCCGCTCAGTATATGGCGGATCAAGCATTGAAAAGCAAATTAAGGCTCTTAAATCTGGTGCTCATATTGTTGTAGGAACACCAGGTCGTCTCTTGGACTTGATTAAACGCAAGGCCTTGAAATTACAAGACATTGAAACCCTAATCCTTGATGAAGCGGATGAAATGCTCAACATGGGCTTCCTTGAAGATATCGAAGCTATCATTTCTCGTGTCCCTGAAAACCGTCAAACCTTACTTTTCTCAGCAACTATGCCAGATGCCATCAAACGTATCGGTGTTCAGTTTATGAAAGACCCTGAGCACGTGAAGATTGCTGCCAAGGAATTGACAACAGAATTGGTTGACCAATACTATATTCGTGTTAAAGAACAAGAAAAGTTTGATACCATGACTCGTCTTATGGATGTGGAACAGCCTGAGCTTGCTATCGTATTTGGTCGTACAAAACGCCGTGTAGATGAATTGACTCGTGGTTTGAAAATCCGTGGCTTCCGTGCAGAAGGAATTCATGGAGACCTAGACCAAAACAAACGTCTTCGTGTCCTTCGTGACTTTAAAAATGGCAATCTTGATGTTTTGGTTGCGACAGACGTTGCAGCGCGTGGGTTGGATATTTCAGGTGTGACCCATGTCTATAACTACGATATTCCACAAGATCCTGAAAGTTATGTTCACCGTATCGGTCGTACAGGTCGTGCTGGTAAGTCAGGTCAGTCGATTACCTTCGTTTCACCTAATGAAATGGGCTACCTCCAAATTATTGAAAACTTGACTAAGAAACGAATGAAAGGTCTCAAACCTGCAAGTGCAGAAGAAGCCTTCCAAGCTAAAAAACAGGTAGCTCTCAAGAAAATTGAACGTGATTTTGCAGATGAGACTATCCGTGCCAACTTTGAGAAATTTGGTAAGGATGCTCGTAAACTAGCTGCCGAATTTACTCCAGAAGAATTGGCAATGTATATCTTGAGTCTGACTGTTCAAGACCCAGATAGTCTTCCTGAAGTGGAGATTGCGCGTGAAAAACCACTGCCATTTAAACCATCAGGTAATGGATTCGGTGGTAAAGCTAAGGGAGGTCGTCGTGGAGACAACCGTCGTGGTCGTCGTGATGATTTCAAAAAAGGAAGTCGTGGCAATGATCGTTTTGATAAGGAAAAACGTTACCGTAAGGATAATAAAAAACCACGCAATACTTCAAGCGAAAAGCAAACAGGCTTTGTTATTCGTAACAAGGGCGATAAATAAGAAAAAGCGGTTCAAATGAACTGCACCCCAAAAGTTAGACAGAAAAAATCTAACTTTTGGGGTGTTTT